>JAKCCC010000024.1 GCA_021838985.1 Planctomycetota bacterium | reverse complement strand
TGCTGGTAGTGATATCGATAATAGCTATTCTTATATCTATATTACTACCTGCGTTAGCGAAAGCCCGGGAACTGGCCAACCGCGCCGTCTGCATGGCCAATGTGCGCGGGATCATCCAGTCGATGATCACGTACGGGCAGAGCAACAACAACGTTTTCCCGCTCGTCGAAACCCAGACGCAGCCGCCTCTGCAAAACAATGGTGTGGACTATAGCAACCGGCCCGAGCTAAACATCGGGGGCATCAACGCCGGCATGACGGCCCAGGAAGCTGTGCAGGAGTGGTACCTGTTTAACGACGGCTACACCCCACAACAGGTGGATGAGAGGGACGCCTTGGCCGACATGTGGATCCTGGTGCTCCAAGGCTACGCCACCCCGGCGAGCTTCATCTGCCCCTCGGATCCGCTGGCCTCGTGGCCGTCGGCCCAATACTACGCCTACAAGGGCGGCGCCCAGACGTACTCCACCAATTTCGGGATTAATCCGTCTCAAAGCGGTGACTATAACCCGGATAACCCCCCCGGTGGGCACTTTGACATAACGAACTCGAATGGCCAGGGCGAGAGCTATTCCTTCGCCGCCCCATGGGCGGACCTGGCTGCGCCGCTGGCCAGGACGGTCGGCATACCGCCCGGCCCTTGGTGGACAACCACGTACACGGGCAGCGGGGTTCCTCTTGTCAGTGATATGGCCCCGATGGATACCAGCACCGATACCGGCGTGTTTCAGCGCGTCACCACCACGCTGCCGACCGCTAACACCTACGGTCCTTATATTTACAACTCCGGCAACCATGCCGGCGACGGCCAGAACGTGGGCTTCGGTGATGATCACGTAACCTGGGAAACGTCGCCCTACGTGGGCCAGAACGGTGATAATATTTTCACCTACTCGACGGCCACCGGCGTGATCAACGGAACCACGGACACCGACCAAGTGGGGCTTTCAGGCGTCTATTGGACGCCGGGGCCTCTGATTCAAACGCTGGCCGCCCCTTTCGACACCTGCATGGTGCCGGTGCGGACGGTCAACCCCACCACAGCCGCCAACGGCAGCGCGTGGTGAGGTTTTGCATCGGATACGCGGTGCGAGTATTCCTTCCAGCTCGCGCCGCCTTTCCGCCCGTACCAGCATACCCGCTGGCTAAACTGCGAAAAGGAGATGTTCCGCCAACTGATGGGCGAATCTCCGCCCCCGGTGGACCGGCTGCCGGAGCGACTCGTGATTGAATTTGACCGGCGCGCTATGGAATTTGCCTGGGTGCGGATTCGCGAGGCGACGCACCAGGTGCGTCCGGTGACCATCTGGACGAACCATCCTTTCCGCCGTGCCAACGATCCGCTGTGGACTGGGCACCGGCTGCTGGCGGAGGCGGATTGGGTGCTCAACGAGGCCCCCGACCTGGCACTCGTGCCCTGGCTCAGCGCACAGACCGGGCCGCATACGCTGCTGATACAGAACCTGTGTGGCTGGCCAACGCACGACGCCGCGCTCTGGCCACAGGTGGACCCGAGCCGCTACGGTTTTTATGGCTTCGCCAGAGCGGATCCATTGACGACACTACCGGACGGAGAACCTGCCAACTCCCGGAATATCGAGATCATCCGCGCGGCGTACCGCCGCTTGGAGACCCTGCGGGGCCATGCCGGACCGGCAGCGCCCCGATCGGCGGAACCGCCAGGGACGCCGCGATAAGACGCGATGGATTCGCCGTCAAACGCCGGTCGGGATTTTTGCGACAGTACTGGAATGCGGCGGGCGGTAGCATGTTCGGGCGCGGGCAACTGGAAGTTCCTTCCTCTGCTGCCAGCAAGCCCAGGGCTTCGGCCGCCGGGGGGTGCACGAATGCGTGAAGAATCGGAACGCCTTTTGAGACTGCTGCGTGGATCCCGCGAGGATCGGGCGCCCCTGTGGGAGCCGTGGTTCCAGATGCACGTCATGTTGCGCGACCACTATGGGGGTTCCCAACTGCGTATGGCGGACCATCTGCGGCACGCCGCCCTGCCGCTGGGGAGGGTGGACACCGGCGTTGGATTTTACAAGCCCGTGAGACGCATCGAGAAAACCGGCGTGTGGTACGGCGGCGGCCTTCTTCGCCGACCGAAGCAGCTCCGCGACCGGCCCGAACCTGATTATGGGGCGCAGGCAGGGGCGCTGCTGGCCCGCCGGACCGAGCTTCAAAGGGCGGGAATCGCCTGTTGGATGGTTCTTCCGTGGTGCTTCCACGCCGTAGCGACCGGCATGGGTTGGGAGAGTTTTGCCCTCGCTTGTTACGACCGCCCCGAATTCATCCACGAGGCGATGCAATGGGCCGAGGCGCGGAATCGCCGGGCCATTGAGCAGATAGTAGCCAAAGTGAAGCCCGATTTCCTCCTCTACGACGGCGACTGCGCCCACAAGACCGGTGCCATGATAAATCCAGACATGCTCCGGAGGTTCTGCCTGGCGGCGACCGAACCCGGAATCCAAATGCTGCGCGACATGGGCGTGCCGCCCGTCTTTCATTCCGACGGCAGGCTGACGGACGTGATTCCCCTTCTCTGCGAGTTGGGCTTCGCTGCGGTTCACGGCTGCGAAAAACAGGCCAACGACCTGCAGCGCCTGGTGGAAACGTTCGGCGATCAAATCGTGCTGTGCGGGAACATGGACGTGGTCTTCCTCAAAGACGCTACGCCGCGGCAAGTTCGGCGCGAGACCTTGGAAATGTTGCATACCGGCGGGGGCAAGGGTAAGTTCGTGGCAGGCTGCAATACGAGCCCCCTTGATTACATCCCCTATGAGAACTACCAGACTTTCTGCCTGACTGTGGCGGAATACACACCGAAAGGTCGCGCCCTGGGGGGTAGGCGAAAGCCGCGAAGTCGTTCACGGGGCGAAGCGGTTGGCCCGCTCCCCCCCGTCGCGCAGCGCAGTCCCCAGGGAGTTACCATTAAAAGTTGTGGACGGGAGGAAGAAGGTGGCGCAGCCTAAACAGTTGTTTTCAGCGTTCTTTTTCAGGAGTACGCCACCACGAGTAGCAGTATGACCGAAACGACGAAAATTCTGAGTGCCGCCAGCCACGACGCCCTGACGGCGGTATTGCACCCCGGTGCCCGACGGCTGGCCCAGGCGGTGCGGGTCGAGCCGGAAGAGCGGCTTGCCGCATAGGCAGCCCCCAGTCCGCGTATGTCTTGTTTCACGAGGAGTTAGAGTGTGAAAATGCAACAGTTTGTGCGCGCATTGGCCAAGTGTGCCGTCGGCGCCATGGTGATTGTCACAGGGATGACGCCGGTTGTCGTCCGAGCCGAGCCGTTGCTGGTATTCTCCCGCGACGCGAGAGTAGCGCAGGGAAACGCCCAAGCCCGGTGCATGTGGCAGAAAGTCGCGGGGCATTCCGTGCTCGCGTTGACATTCGGCCAATACATCCCATCGAAAAATCGGGGGTGGCCATTTGTTAGTTTTCCTTTGGCTCAAACCGTAAACCACCTGACTGACTGGTCCCGGTATAAATACGGCTATCTATCGGTTACCGTGCGCAATCTGGATCCTCAGCCATCGGAATTAGGGGTCTGGTTGAGCGATAAGGGCGGCGATTCCCGGCCGCATAGTGCTTGGCTGCGTTATACAACAATACCAGCGGCTAGCACGAAGACGATTGTGGTCCCATGCCAGGATCTGCGAAACTCTATGGATCTGAACGGCGTCGGGACGCTCAGTTTTATTATGCGCCGACCGCCGCGGGACACCCACTTCCAAATTCTTGCCATTTCGCTGATTCCGCCGCGCCTCGGCGCTAAGGGCGAGATGCGTTTGATGATCGACGTCCCGCACCTGCGTGATACCTATTTTCCATCGTCCAACGAGCGGACCCTCGCGGGGCGGGTGGTGTTGCACCTTACGTCGCCTCAACTGGCTTCGCTAAAACTGGTTCTCGCTCTGGGCGGAAAGGTCGTCCAAACTTGGGCTCCGCCGCGTTCAGGCGTCAACCGCTTCCTACTTCCGCGACCGGCCTTTGGCACCACCCACGCCCAGCCGCTGCGGGTACGACTCGTCAGTGCCCACGGCCGAACGATTGACCAGCGGGTCCGAATGTTGAAGCTGGTCCCGCGTGCGCCCGATGCCGTCACTCTGCGTGAGGATGGACAGTGCCTCGTCAATGGCCGGCCCTTTTATCCGATAGGAATCTTTCAGGCGCCGGCTTCGGCGTTCGAAAGCCTCAAAACCATGGGGATGAACACGGTACAAACCTACATCCCCGCGGACGCGCACTACCTGCAGCAGGCGAAAAAGTACGGCCTGCGGGTGCTTACACCTGTTACCGGTGCCTGGCCGCTGCAACATACCAAGCAGTTGGATCCACAGGCGGTGCAAAGGTATATGGCTATGTGCCGCGACAGCGGTGCCGTTCTGGGATACTACATCTACGATGAACCCGATCTTTCCGAAGTGTCTCCCGCGTATCTGGCCGCCATTTCAAAGGCTGTATCCAAAGCGGACCCGTACCACCTGACCGTCGGTGTGTGTAATCATGAGTACGGCTCGTTTGCGGGAACCGCCGACGTGATGATGCCGGATACCTATCCGATTCCGGGCGACTGGGCGGTCCTGCTAGACCGGCTGACGCAGGCGCGCGACAGCATGGGCGGCCGCGGAGCCTTGTGGCACACCCCACAGTGTTTCCCCCAACTGGCTTACCCGCCACCGCCGCCAGAAGGGGGACGCCCTCCCACATTTGATGAAATGCGGGCCATGGTTTATACAGGGCTGGCTTTCGGAGTGCGGGGAACTATTTTCTATTCGTATGCCGTGCAAGGATTCGCCATCAAGGACGCTTATCCGCATCTTTGGCAAGCCTTTGGCGATGTGATTAAGGAGATGCATGGCCTGCGGCGTATTCTGGCGGCGCCGAGCGGATCCTTGAGGGTCGCGAGGAATGACCAGGGAATCCTGGCTGCTACGCGTGAATATAATGGGCATGCCTATCTCTTTGCAGTCAACAGCTCGCCAAGGAAAACCGTCGAGGCGGTGCTGCATTTGCGGGGTGCCAAGCCGAACGGGCGATGGATAGTTGTTTCCGAAGGTCGGTCGGTTACTGTGCGCCACGGCGTACTGCGCGACAAATTCCAACCCTTGGCGGTGCACATTTATACCACTGCGCCGCGGGATCCATCGCCGATCCGGCTCGCCGCGGTGCGACGGGCATTGGAGCAGGCCCAGCGGGAACATCCGTTGCCGCTTGCCGGCGACTTGGCGGACCTTGCCCATGGCGCCAAAGTGCGCAGCTCCTTCGGCTGGCCGAAGCACGCGGGCGTCGAAGGATGGCAGCGGATGATCGACGGTTACCCGGGCGCTGGTTGGGTGATCGGGGACGATTTCCGGGCCGGTAGCCCACGGCTGGCAAAGGCTCTGCATGGAGAGCGCTGGATTGAAGTGGACCTGCGCCGGCCGGAGTCAATCGGGAGACTGGCGGCGGTAACGAGCGAGATTAAACCAACGCTGAAAGTATTTCGTGGAGGTCGGTGGGAAGCGGTAAAGTCGGAATCATCCGTCGATCGTCACTTATCCACCGTATTCCGAAGCGAGCTCGAGCTTCCGGTGTCCACGCAGTCGACGGCCCAGGATCGCGTGACGACAACCGTGGCCCGCTTCCCACCGCTCAAAGTGAATCGCTTCCGCCTGTATTTTAGAAATGCCCGCCCTGGCGGAACGGAGGTAATTTTTGAATTGGAAGCCTACCGGCAGTAGTGGTGGCGCGCGCATCCGCATTTTAGCGCCAGACGACCTGGTGGGCCGGAGCGATCGATGAAGATTTTGTTGACCGGTGCCTGTGGCATGCTCGGCCGCGCTATCCGACGTGTTTGCGGCGCCGAGCACGAACTCGTTCTATTTGATACCGCGGCTGCCGTGGTTCAGGCCGGCGGCATCCAGGCCAGCGTGACCGATGCCGAGGCGGTTGACCGCGCCGCCCAGGGTTGCCAGGCGATCATCCACACCGCCGCCATGCACGGCGCCTTTTATGGCAAGGCGCCCAACGCCGAATTCCTGCGCGTCAATGTCCTGGGCGCGGAAAACCTTTTCCAGGCGGCCCTGCGGCATGGTATTCGCCGCCTGGCGCTTTCGAGTACGTTGGAGGTGCTCATCGGGTGGACCGGCGCAGCCTATGGTAATGCCGTACTTGACGAGTCCTTGCCCCCGCGGCCTGATTGGATCTATCCCGTCAGCAAGCTCATGGTCGAGCAATTAAGTGCCTTCTATGCCGTGCACCATGGCTTGGAGGTGGTGAACCTGCGTTATTGCGGTTTGCATGAAAAATCGCAGGACGAATTGGGGTTCGGACTGCCCGCACGACAACTGCCGGCGACGGATGCGGCCCGCGCCAATCTGCTGGCCGCGACGCGCCCCGGTCTGCGGAATGAAGTATTCATCATCGCTCCCGATTCACCGCTGACTCAGCAGGATTCCAATGACGCGGTGCAGGGAAAAGACCTGTGGGCCATCCTGGAGCGGCACTGGCCGGGTTGCGGCGCCGCGCTACGGGCGCGCGGCCTGGAACCGAAGCCGCAGTTTTTCTGGCCTGTGACACGCATTGACAAGGCCAAACTGATGCTGGGCTGGCAACCCGAAGCGACCTTTGAAAAATTTTTAGGGAGTCTTGGTTGGTTACGAAAATGAAACTTGTTAGCGTTCAATGCCATGAAGTCGTCGTGCCAATCCATGAGGGGCGGGTTAATAGCGCCGAATATGGTCCGGCCGTCTTCGATGAAACGCCCAAGATCATCTTGGAAGCCCAAACCGACCAAGGTATCGTTGGCCTGGGCGAAACGCCGCGGGGCGTCAGCGAGGCTACGGTGCGAACAGCGCTGGGGCGGCTCGCCGGAGTCGACCTGGAGCGCGTGTGCTTCCAGGAGCCGCCGCTGCTTGATCTCTCCGCGAATGATATGTTCGCCCACGAGCATCCCCAGCGGCCCAACCGGCTAACCGAACGATTCTTCGGCAACCTCAGCGATTGGGGTGTGCATGCTCTGCTATTGGACCTGCTGGGCAAAAAGCTAGGTGTGCCCGTGCATGTGCTCTTGGGCGGCGCCTATCGTGATCGGGTCAAAGTAGATTATTGGATGGGCCGAATGACGCCCGCGGACTCGGCACGCGTCTGCCGCGCGGCCAAAAAGCTCGGCTACCGGGGCGTCAAATGTAAGTGTGCTCTGGAGGATGACAACGTGGAGCGCGCCGAGGCCGTGCGCGACGTCTGCGGCGTGGATTTCAAAATGACCTTCGATGCCAATATGCGCTTCTATCGTCCGGGCGAAGCGCTGCCTATGCTCCGCCGGCTGGCCGCGGTGGGCAACATCGGCTGCGTGGAGGACCCCTTTCCGCGCGACCACTTGGATTGGTTCCGGCTGCTGCGCGACCAGGGCATCGTCCCGGTAGCGCTGCATACCGGCTATAACGCCACTTTTCTGGAGGCGGTGCGCCTGGGTGCCTGCGATTTTGTCAATCTAACCGACCTGCCCTGGAACGTTCGCGCCGCCGGAAGCGTCGCCTGGTTGGCGGGGCTGCCTTCCTGGCATGGTTCGGGCGTTGATCTGGGCATCCTGGAGGCGTTGTGCGTGCATGTTTGTGCGGCCACCAAGTCGATGACGCGGCCTTCCGATATTTTTGGCCGTGCCCTTCGTCAACACAATCTGATCACGGATGCTCTCCCGGTGGCGGACGGCGCCGTCGCCGTGCCCCAGGGACCGGGCCTGGGTGTGGAACTGGATCGCACGCCGTTGGATCGTTACACCAAACGTCGGTTCATCGTCAAGCTGGCATAAAGAAAACCTCTAATGCGAACGGATCAAACGCTTCCAGCGGCCAAGAAAACCTACCACGTCGGCACGCTGACCTACACCAAAATGGGGTTGGTGGGCGTGTTCTTCTGGCTCCTGTGGGGGGATTTTTGTTTTACGTTGATGCAAACCGTCATGCCGGCCCTGTTGCCGCTTAAACTTAAAGCCGCCGCCGCCTCCAATTTCACCATCGGTTTGATTGTGGCGAGCATTCCTGCCGCGCTAAATATGATCTTAAATCCCATTATCAGCACGTGGAGCGATCGGCATCGTGGGCCGCGCGGCCGCAGGATCCCCTTCCTCTTGTGGCCTTCGCCTTTTATCGCCCTGTTTCTGATTCTCACGGCCTACGGCACCGATCTTGGAACTTGGTTGCACCGTGTGGCCAGCGTCCACCTCGGCCTGACTTTGCCCCAAGCCTGGGTCATTCTAAGCGTCCTGGCGATCTGCATGATTGGCTTCCAATTTTTCAATATGTTTGTCGCGTCGGTCTATTATTACCTCTGGGCCGACGTGGTGCCGAAAGAGTTTATGGGGCGGTTCATATCCCTGTTCAAAATTATCGGCACCGGTAGCGGCTGGGTCTGGAATTACTACATTTTCGGCTTGGCCAGCACCCATATGAAAGCCATCTTTATCGGCATCGGAGTGCTTTATTTCTCCGCTTTCCTGCTAATGTGCCTGCGGGTCAAGGAAGGGCGGTATCCGCCGCCGCCGCACCTGCCGCGCGGCCATGGGGGCTTGGCGCTGGTTAAGACCTATTTTAAAGAATGCTTTCGCAATCCTTATTATGTGTATTTCTTTCTGGGCACCGGATTGTTCTGGACCGCGGGGACGGCCGGTATGACCGGAGGCGCCACTGTTTTTCTGATTTTCTTCTATCGCAACGGACTCCATCTTTCCTTGGAACAAATCGGACGGGTGATGTCCTGGTGCATGATTCTCACGGTCGTGCTGCTGATCCCCGCCGGCTGGCTGTGCGATAAGCTGCATCCCCTGCGGGTGACCCTGGCCACCTACGCGATCGGCTCGGCGAGCGCCCTGCTCTGCTTTTTCTTTATTCATAACGAGACGAGCCTGTTGATTTTCCTGCTCCTGGCGCAAGTGCCAGTCGCCTTCCTCTTAGCCTCCAACCTGCCGATGTTCGTCGCGCTGCTACCCGCGGAGCGGTATGGCCAGTTCTGTTCGGCCCAGGCGATGCTTCAATCCCTGCTGACGATCCTGGCGACCCCGTTGGCGGGCCTTTTCCTGGACAGGGTGGGCAACTATCGGTATGCATTTTTCTTGCAGGCCGTGCTGATGATTCCCGGTTTTCTGTTCATGCTCCCTGTATACCGCCGCTGGCAGCGTTACGGCGGGGCCAAAAACTACACCCCGCCGCCTGTGGACAGCGTCGCTGTCATTAATGAGCCAATGGCCGGTGCCGTTGCCGACCAGTGCCAACGTGTAACCTGAAGCGGTCCCATGATTGACATACACACACATTTTTTCCACGAGGGAGGGCATACCGAAAGCTTTCAAAATGAAGCTGATCTGGCCCGGGGTGCTCCGGTAAAGCTCACTGTGTCGGCTGCGGAATTCGATGCGGCTATGCAGCCGGTGGATCGTGCCATCGTGCTCGCCTGTCGGGCGTTGCGGGTTCGCAATGCCAGGGCCTTCTTCGGATCCCGGCCCGTGCGCTTGAGGCGCTGGCTGGTGAGCCGTACGGTCAGCAACGCTTATTACCTGTGGAAACACGGGAAGCTCAATGCTCACCATGCGGCCCTGCAACAGGTGGACAGCGGCGAGTTCCAAATCGTCGAAGGCAAGGTGGATATCGGCTTTTCCATGCCGCCGTCGAGTGTGTCACTGGTGGAGGTCGACGCCCAGACCGGAACGGGAAGGAACGGGAAGTTCCCCGAAGCGAAGTCACTCGGCAGGCGTGGGAACTAAAAATCAGCGGAAGGCCTAACCCAAGGGAAACGACCATGGCGGAAACGAGGCGGCCCAATATTCTATTCTTCATTATGGACGACCAGGCGCCCGGCACCATCCATCGCCTCGGCAACCCGTGTATTGCCACCCCAACCTTGGACGGCCTGGCGGAACAAGGGGTTTATCTTCGCCCCTACACCACGGTGCCGGTTTGCACCCCGAGCCGCGCAGAAATCCTTTCGGGGCGTAACGCCTTTCGGAACGGTTGCCGATGGTTCGACGAACCAATTCAGGCGGGCCTCACGCTGTTGCCCATGGCCCTGCGCCAGGCCGGTTATCATTGCGGCTGCATTGGCAAATGGCACAACGACGGCCATCCCGCGGAGCGCGGCTTCCACGAAACCTGCGGGATTTTTGACTGTGCGCGCGGGCGCCCCGGCGATCGCATAGGCCCGGATAACGGGCACCAATTCCAGTATTTAGACGGCGACGTGTTGGTCCGCGGACACAGCACGGAAGTTCTGACGGCCTCCGCTATCAGGTTTTTGGCGCGAGCGCCGCGCGATCGGCCCTGGTTTTGTTATGTGGCGTTGCATTCTCCCCACGATCCCCGCACCGCGCCACCTCCCTGGCGGGACCTGTACCGCAGTCCCTTGCCGCCTCTGCCGCCCAATTTCATGCCCGAACATCCCTTTGACAACGGGGACCTGTTGATCCGTGACGAGCGGTTGGCCGGCTTCCCGCGGAGCCAGGAGGAAATCCGTCGCCACCGCGCCGATTACTACGCCATGATCAGTCACCACGATCACTACATCGGGCAGGTATTGCATGAGTTGCGCCGACTCGGCTCATACGATCATACGCTGATTGTCTTCACTTCCGATCATGGGCTGGCCTGCGGTTCGCACGGCTTGATGGGTAAGGAAAACCTTTATGAGCATAGCGTGCGGGTTCCGCTGCTTTGGGCGGGACCAGATCTGCCCCGGGGACAGCGGTATGACCAGGCATGCCTCTGCGGTCACTACGATTTATTCCCGACGCTCATGGACTATCTTGGGCTTGCCACACCCCACAGCTGCGAAGGAATCAGCTACCTGGAAGTATTGCAAGGCCGACGGCAAACCGTCCGGGAAACGATTTGTGCCGCATATCGTGATTGCATGCGCATGGCCACGGATGGACGCTATAAACTGATTTATTATCCCCATATAGATCGTACTCAGCTTTTCGATCTGGTCAACGATCCGTATGAAATCAATGATCTGCTGACTCCCTGGCGGCGGTTGCCCGAGTCACGGGAACTTACTCCGGCCCTTTCCCTGTCTCAGCGGAGCTTCATCCCTGATCCTAATCCACAACGCAACGGAAAGCAGGCCTGGTTTCCCCTCTATGAGCCGGCGCTGCCCGCCGCCGAGGTGGATCGGGTGGTGGCGCGCTTGCGTCAGGTACTGCGGGATTGGTCCCGACAGCTATCGGGAGAGGAAGGCAAGGGCGGGAGCCACGAGACCTAACCCGGATTTTGCACCGCTGGCACGGAGCAAGCGGAGGCCACGGAAGGGTAAAGGCATGGGAAGCAAACAGTGAAGGCCCTGGAAAATAAAATAACGATCGTCACCGGGGCCAGCTCGGGCATCGGCCAGGCCACCGTGCGGCGGTTCGCGCAGGAGGGCGCCACGGTGATCGCCCTGGCCCGCCGCCGCGCGCGGCTGGAGGAACTGGCGCGGGAATATC
>JAKCCC010000023.1 GCA_021838985.1 Planctomycetota bacterium | reverse complement strand
GGCCCAGGAAGGCGCAGTTCAGCAGGGCGCCGGAAAGCAACGCGGAAACCGCCGATGGCGCCTCGCTATGGGCGTCCGGCAGCCAGGTGTGCAGCGGCGCCAAGCCCATCTTGGTGCCGTAGCCGACAAAAAGCAGCAGCGTGGCGGCTTTTAACCAGGGCCGTTGCAGTTGCCCAGCGTGCGTGACCAGATCGGAAAGCAGCATGGGCCAGCCGGCCTGGGCCGGCGGCGTCGCCGCCACCGCCAGGAAAAAGTTGCCCAGCAGGGCCAGGGCGATGCCCACCGAACAGATCAGCAGATATTTCCAGGTGGCCTCCAGCGAGCGATGGTGGCGGTGAAAATAAATCAGCGGAGCGCTGGCCAGGGTGGTGGCTTCAATCGCCACCCACAACAGGCCGAAATGCTGGCTGACGGTCACCAGCGTCATCGCCGCCAAAAATAACAGCAGGCAGCCGATAAAAATGGCTTCAGGTGCGTTATTGAATAAAAACCCTTCCTCCACATCGGTGGCCCGGTGGTCGGCCTCGTGGCCCAGGTATCCGACGAGATGCAGCGAGACCATCAGAAACAGGCCGCTGGTAATACTCAGGAACAGCAACCCCGGCGCATCGATCGCCAGCCATCCCTCCAGCACCGGCCGGGGCGGCCGGATCCAACAGGCGACCACCAGCGCCGCGTGGGCCAGACTTACCGCCAGCAAAAGTCCGCGCCGCAGGCCCGGCTTGGCCAGAGCGCCGACACGGGACGCCGGCGGCGAAAAAAACGCGAGCAGCCCGGCCAGCGCCGGCAGAATTATCAGCGCTAAGATCATGTCAGTCCTTCCCATCGCCCGCCGGAGCCGCGGCGGTGTGGTCAAATTCCCGTTGGATATGGAAAATAGTGATCCCCATAATAAATACGGCCACAAATACGTCGAGCAACACGCCGATCTCTACAATCAGGGGCGTGCGCGAAGTAACCCCCACGCCAAACGTGTACACTCCATTCTCCAACACCAGGAAACCGAGCACTTGGCTGATGGCGCGCTTGCGGGCGGCGATAAGAAATAACCCCACAAAAATCGAAAACAGCGCCACCGGGGCCAGCCAGGAAGAGGCAATGCTGGCCGGCATGGGCAGCCGCGTGCACATCCAAAAGGAGATGCCCAGAATGAGCACCCCGGCGCCCAGCGAGGCGCTGTAGCCGACAAAAGGTTCGACTTCGCGCGCCACGTGGGCTTCCCGAATCGCGCGCAGCAGCAGCCACGGAAAGACGACGCCTTTCAGCGTGATGGTGCCGGCCGCCAACAGGAGCGCATGGGCGGCGAGCGGCTCCCGATGGGCCAGAATCGGCAACAGGCCCAGCACCACACCCTGCGCCGCCACGACCCGTATGGCCGCCCCGAGCCGGCTGGACGCCAGCAGCTTCAGGTTGCTGAGCACCACAAGAATAAGAATAAGGTTGGTCAGCACTATCTTGCACCCCTACGTACCTGGCCCCTCTCCCGATGGCCATCGGGAGAGGGGGTGGAAGCTTCGATGGCGCCCCACCCCGCCATCTTCAAGCCAAGCCGAGTAAAAACGCCGCTGCGGCCAGGGCGCCGGCCCCTACCAGCAACTGCGGCACCAACGCCAGCCGCAGCCGGGCCATCACGGATTCGACGACGCCCACCGCCACCGCCGTCACCCCCATGCCAACCGTCGCCAGGAGCATATTCAGCCAAATCGCACGGACCGGGGGCAAAACCATCCCGACCACCAACGCCGCCAGCAGCCAGAGCTTCAGCGCTGTACCGTAGACGATGAACGCCAAATCCGGCCCGCTATGATCCAGCACCATCACTTCATGGATCATGGTCAATTCCAGGTGCGTCTGGGGATCATCCACCGGTACACGGGCATTTTCCGCCAGCAGGACCACCAGCAGGGCGCTGACCACCAGCGCTAAAATTGGCCCGTCATGCAGCCAGTGGACACGCGTGGTGAGCCTCTGGAAAACGGCGGCCAATGAGCCTGGTCCACCGGCCTGGGCCTGACGCACCAGCGTGGCCAGAGCGAGGAGCAGCACCGGCTCGGCCAAAGCGGAAAAGAAAACTTCGCGGCTGGCGCCCATGCCTTCAAAACTCGAGCCCGTGTCCAGCGCCGCCAGGACGGTGGCGAAACGCGCCAATCCCAACAGTCCGATGAACAACAGGAAATCCGCTGGGAATTCCAGCGGGGCGGCCACGTGCCCAAAGGGCATCAGAAGGCTGGCGGTGAGCAGGGCCGCCAGGGCCGTCATGGGGGCGGCGCGAAAAATCCAACTGGTGGTGGCGCTGTATACGGCGCCTTTGTGCAGCAGCTTCCACAGATCGAAATAGCTTTGCAGCAATGGGCGGCCCTGCCGTCCGGCCAACCAGGCCTTGGTGCGATTGATGACGCCGAACAAAAGTGGCGCCAGCAGCATGGCGGCCGCGGGGGGAATAAGTGTAAGGAGCTTCATCGCTTCAACCAAACTTCCAAATCAGCAACGCCAACAGGGCCAGGGCGATATACAAAATGCAAAGTTGCACCGCCGCGGGCTGGAGCCAGCGCTGCCGGGCCAGGCCGGCCCCAATCCGGTCCAGAGCGGGCCGGTATAAATCCGGGTGGAGCGGGTCGGGGGTTTGGGTATGCAGCGACGCCGCGGCGGGAAAATAACCGTTCGGCGCGGTGAGCTGCCGCCTGCCCCCGAGAACCGCGGAAGTCCAGCTTAACAGCGGCTGAGCGAATGACGAGGCGGTATATTGCATGCGGGGGGTTGGCTGGGCGTAGCCGCAGCCCCACGTGGTTCCCGTCGCCACCACCTGGCGCGATAATAACCGGCGCCGCCATAGCATCAGAAGGCCCAGTATCACCAGCAGCACCACGCTGGCGGTGACTACCGCCAGGAGCGGTCCGACGGCGCCGGCCAGACCGCCGTGGATGGCCGCCGTGGGCAGACCGGTCAGATTCGTCAGAACGCGGGGCAAAGTCGCCACCGCCAACGGCGCCAGCAGGCCAACCAAGATACAGGCCGCCGCCAGAATCAGCATGGGTCCGATCATCGCCGGCCCAACTTCGGCGGCGGTCCGCGCCGATTCGCTGCGCGGTGTACCCAGGAACACCACGCCAAACGCCTTGGTGAAACACGCCACCGCCAACCCGCCGATCAAACCCAGCCCCGCCACGACCGCGAGCAATGACACGGCCACAGCCCCGGGGGCAAGCGCAACGCCCCGCAAAGCGCCCAGGAAGATCAGAAACTCGCTGATAAAACCATTCAGCGGGGGAAGGCCGCAAATGGCCGCGGCGCCAATTAGAAACGCCGTCCCGGTCCACGGCATCCGCCGCAGCAGCCCGCCGAGACGATCCAGATCGTGTTCACCGGTCTGTTGCAGAACCGCGCCGGCCGCCAGAAACAGCAGTCCTTTGAACAGACTGTGGTTCAGCACATGCAACAGCGCGCCGCCGAAGCCCAGCACCATTAGGGGGGCCGAGCCAGTGCTCCAACCGATCATACCGACCCCCATGCCCAGCGCGATGATGCCGATATTTTCAATGCTGTGATACGCCAACAAACGCTTTAGATCATGCTGGGCCAAGGCCCATAGGACGCCTAGGACGCCGGAGGTCATTCCAATGCCGATGAAGGTCCACCCCCACCACAGCGGCGGCGTACGCAGGAAGGTTAAAACCCGCAGGAAACCGTAGATGCCGGTTTTAATCATCACCCCGGACATCAGCGCAGAAACGTGGCTGGGTGCCGCGGGATGCGCCTCCGGCAGCCAGCCGTGCAACGGCATAAAACCGGCCTTGGTCCCCAGCCCGATGGCGGCCAACACGAACAACACCGCCGCCCATCCGCCCGCGGGAATGCCCCGCGCCGCCCACACCGTGAAATCCATCGAACCGGTCTGACGCGCCAGGAGCAGAAACAACGCCAAAAGAAAGGCCGTTCCCACTTGCGTGGCCGCCAGATAAATCCATCCGGCTTGGCGCACCTCGGGCCGTTCATGCTCCACGGTCACCAGAAAGTAGGATGCCACCGCCATGAGTTCCCAGGCGAACAGGAAGAGGATGGCGTTGCGCGCCAGCACCACCAAGACCATGCTTAGAACCAGCAGGCAGTAGAAAAACCAAACCGGCCCCAGCGAACGTGGTTCCGCCCCGGACTTTCCGTAGCCCGCCCCATAAATCGCCGCCAGGGCGGACAGCAGCAAGGTCGGCAGCAGAAACCACGCGGACAGCGGATCCAGGCCCAATGCGAACTGCCCAAAGGGCACGGCCCATGGCCAATGCAGTGTGCTCACGGTTCCGCCGGCCAGCACCTGCACGGCGGGAATACCGCCGACAATGGCCGCGACTACCACGACGCCGGCGGCCAGCCAAGACCAATCGCGGTGAGGCCGGCTCGTTGCCAAAACAATAATGCCGCCCCCCAGCAAAAGCGCCAGGGCGGCTAACAGTAAGGTCACCGCTGGCCCCCTTTCGGGGTTGGGTTGCAGTGGGAAGCGACTTCGGCGGTGGATGGGATGGAGGCCGCCGGCGGCGCGGCGGCGGAGCGATCACCGTGCCTGGCGGCGACACGCAAGCGGTCGCTGATGCGTTGGCAACTGCCGAGGATTTCATCACGGTTGCCCTGACGCACGATAAGGGTTTTGAATTCAGGATCCGACAGCGTGAACGCCAAACGCGATAACAAGTGCAGATGCGCCTTCACGGACGGACTGATCAGCATAAACAGGGCGTGCACCGGCCGCCCATCCAAGGCCCCAAAATCCACCGGTGTTTCCAGGAAAAATAGGGCAATCAGCGGTTCGAGCACATGCAGTACAATGGGGTTTCGCACGTGAGGAATGGCGATACCGTCACCCACGGCGGTGGAGGCCAGGGCCTCGCGGGCCAGCAGGACCTCCAGCAAAAACTCGCGGTCCACCTGTTCCGGCAACCGGAGCATGGCCACAGCATTGCGCAGGGCATTTGTCTTATTATCCGCCATCAGGCGATAAAAAATACCGCCGTGTTCCAGCGCATTGGACAATTCGTACGGAACTTCCGCGGTACTCTCCGGTTCCTCAAAAATATGCGGCGAGGCGTTGATGCGGTTGGCGGTGGCCCACTCCAGGATTTCGCCGCGGTTGAACCGATATTGTCCATTCAGGCGATATCCCGGAAGTTTGCGGTCGTTGATCCAGCGATAAATCGTTTTTTCCGAGGTATTGAGCAGCTCGGCAACGTTCTTAACCGTCAGTTGCATAGGGTACGACACTTCGCAAAACGTTTATCACATTGGAAATTATTGGACATTCTATATATCGAATCCATAGATGTCAAATCACAACGAACGTCGGGGTTACTTTGGCTTAACCTTGCCCTGTGGCGCGGTGCTGCCAATCCCTCGGTGGCCTGGGCGGGCGAACTCGGCGGCGCATGGAAATGCAGACCCGCCGCCCCCCGGGCGAGCCGTCGGCTTTATCCCGGTCGAAGAGTCGCTCCGGAGGCCAGTCCGAGCTGGAGCACGGCACCGGGAAAATCTTTGCGTCGTGCGAAGATTTTTGTTCGAGGCGAAGCTCTTGGTGGTTCGGCGACCCGTGGCGGATCGCGGTGGCCACGCCAGGTGTCGTGCATCCGCGTCGCCCCGGGGAGGGGAAAAGCTGGAGGCTATCCGTAGGTAAGGGTATTATTGTCCCCAGCAACAGGCGACAGGCCGCCATCTTACAAATAGCCAAGTTAGGGATCAGGTTATGGCCAATAACCCACGCCCAAATTGCGGCGACTCAATCAGCCCTCAAACCGCCAGCTGTCCCCATTGCGGCACTTCGCAACAGCCGCCGGCGCCTTGTGTGGTTCCCACCGAAGCGGGCGAAAAGACGCTTTATGCCGACAGTACTATTGTGGTGACAACGGCGCGGATCATCGTTGGACCGACGACCTATGCCGTGCGAAACGTAAAGTCGGTCGGCATGACATCCACGCGGCCACGGGTTGGCTGTGCCTCTCTGCTGTGGCTTGCTGGCCTGGTGATACTTTTTAGCGCGCTCACCGCTGTTCCGGCATCATTTGGCTTCGCTCTCTTGGGAGCCTTGGTGGTGGCGGCTGGGATACTCCGGTGGATCAACGCCAAAACCACTTATCACGTCGAGTTGTCAAGCGGGGTGTTCGACGGTCACACGCTCAGTTCAACCGACAAAGCCGACATGCAGCGCCTTATGCGAAGTATCAACGAAGCGATGAAGTGCCGATAGGAAGGATACACCAGCAAGGCCCCGTCAGTGACGATAAGACAATCCGAGTCGCCCCCCAGACCGGGCAGCGCCTTCCCGCCGCTACCTTCCCTTCCCACTCCAAGTTCCAAAATTGCCCCGCTTCCCCTGTCCGCCTTGTTTCCGCCTTCTGTTGTTCCCACCGCCCCCGCGGCTCACATAGCCCCCGGTTCTGGTGGGGATGGCGAGGGAGCCGGTACCCGCCGCCTTCCGCGTGGACCAAATAGGAACGCAGAATGAACGCGGTAGCAGCAGGTAGGCTCTCCCGACGTGCCGGGATCAAAACCAAGCGGAAAGGCCATGGCACCGAGACCGTGCCTGCTACTGCGGCTGGCCGGGCGCTGCAGCAGCATCTCGAACCCGTCGCGCCGTGCAGTCGCCAGGGGCGACCCGGCTACGCCAATAGTCACTTGCCGTCCTTACCCCGCCGCGGAAACTGGCGCACTGGAAACGGCACGGGTGCGCCAAATCTGTCACGCACCCAGCATCCGCCGAAGGGAGGTTGTGTCGCGAATGATAAATCCTTATAACAATTGCCGAATATTTATGCTTGGAGCCAACCACTGTGCCCGCAAAATTGATTTTGCCTTATCGTCAGATCCACCTGGATTTCCACACGGGTCCGGATATTACCGACGTGGGGGTCGCTTTCGACGCCAAGGCCTTCGCCGGCGTTATGAAAGGCGCCGCGGTGAATTCCGTGACAGTTTTCGCCAAATGTCATCACGGTCACCTGTATTACAATACCCGCCGTCCGGAACGCCACCCCGGTCTGAAGCCCGGTCTGAATCTGCTGGGCGAACAGGTTGAGGCGTTGCATCGGGAAGGCATTCGCGCGCCGATTTATATCAGTGTCCAATGCGATCAGTACGCCGCCGCGCACCACCCCGAATGGATGGCCCGCCAGGCGGACGGCAAACCGGTAGGGGCCGGACCCTTCGCCGCTGGCTGGACGATTCTGGATATGAACAGCCCCTATCAGGACTATCTGGCGGAACAGACCCGCGAGGTGCTCCAGCTGTTTCACCCAGTGGACGGCCTTTTTTTTGACATGTGCTGGGATCAGCCCAGCGCCAGCGTTCATGCCATCGAGGCGATGCGGCGCGCCAACCTGAATCCGGAGAACGAGGCGGATCGCCAGGCCTGGGCGCGCCGGGTTACGCTGGCTTATATGAAGCGGTTCCACCAGATGGTTAAAGCCGCCAATTCCGCTGCGACGGTGCATTTTAACTCGCGCCCCGTGTCCAATTTGCGCCAGGAAATCCGCTACGCAACCCAGTTTGAAATTGAAGCCCTGCCCACCGGCGGATGGGGTTACATGTTTTTTCCACGGGTGGTGCGGTTCGCGCACCGGCTGGGCAAACCCTGCCTGGGCATGACGGCTCGCTTCCATAAATCCTGGGCGGACTTCGGCGGCCTGAAGCCCTATGCCGCTCTGGAATATGAAACCAGCCAGATGCTGGCCCATAGCGCCGCGTGCAGCATCGGCGATCAACTGCATCCGCGTGGCACATTGGAAGCGCCTGTCTACGAGCTGATTGGCCGCGTGTATCGGCGCGTCGCCGAGCGTGAACCGTGGCTAAGGGGGGCGAGAAATCTCTCCGATATCGGCGTGCTTGGTATCAACGTCCCTGCCACCGATGGCGGCCCATCGTCCGGTTCGGCCGCGGAATCGGAAACGCTCCAGCGCAGCGAAGAAGGCGCCGCGCGGATGCTGATGCAGTTAAAGCAGCAGTTCGATCTGCTGGATGCCCAGACCCCGTTGGAGCCCTATAAGCTCGTGATCCTGCCCGACCACCTGCGGCTTTCCGACGCCCTGATTAACCGGTTGCGACGCTACCTGAAAAACGGCGGCGCCGTAGTGGCCAGCGGCACCAGCGGCCTGAATGACGACGCCACGGCGTTGCGCCTGCCGGAACTGGCGATCCAGCCCGCCGGTCGTTGGCCGGCGCCGGCGCTGTATCTACGTTTTGGACCGGCCATTCGGCGCGATGTGGCCGCTCTGGATCATGTGATTTATGACCCCGCGGTGCGCGTTACGCCGGCCCCCGGGGCGGAGGCCCTGGGCCATTTTGTGGAACCGTATTTCGATCGTTCCTGGCGGCATTTCAGTTCGCACTTCCAGACCCCGCCGGCGAAAGTCACCCGCCAACCGTTCGCCACCCTCCGCGGCCGCTGCGCCTATATCGCTTTTCCCGTTTTCGGGGCCTACGCCCGACACGGTAATGTTCCGTATCGATTGTTGGTGCGTAATATTCTGGACCGGCTGCTACCCGAGCCGCTGGTGCGGGCTGAAGCGCCTACCGGCTGTGAGATCACGGTCACCCGCCAAAGGCAGCGTCATATCGTGCATCTGCTCTACTACAGCCCCGAACGCCGGGCGGTGAATCTGGATCTGATCGAAGACATCGTGCCGCTGTTCAACGTGCCCCTGGCTCTGCGGCTCAACCGCCGGCCGCGGCGGGTTTACGTGGCCCCGGAAAACACCGCGCTCGAGTTCACCTGGGCGGCTCCTTACGTCCGGGTCACGGTTCCGGAGATTCGCGGTCACGCCATGGTTGGGTTCGAATGAGCACCGTTGTTTTGCCCGGCGCCGCGGACCTCCCAACCGCGTGGAGACCGCGCTCGAATCCCTGGTGGATCGCCATCGCGGTGATGCTCGGGACCTTCATGGAGGTGATGGACACCTCCATCGCCAATGTGGCTCTGCCGCATATCGCCGGCAGCATGTCCATCACCACCCATCAGGCCACCTGGGTTCTGACCAGCTACCTTATCTCCAACGCCATCGTGTTGACCGCCGCGGACTGGTTCAGCCGGACGTTTGGCCGCAAGCGGTTTCTACTGAGCAGCATTGGCGTGTTTGTCGGCGCTTCGCTGGCGGCGGGCCTGGCTCCGAACATCGGGTTTTTACTTTTTGCGCTCGTGATCCAGGGCTTGGGCGGCGGCGCCCTGCAGCCGACGGCCCAGGCCATTCTCCTGGAGAGTTTTCCGGCCCGGAAGCGCGGTCAAGCCATGGCGTTTTATGTGCTGGGGGTCATCTGTGCGCCGGTGATCGGGCCGACCCTGGGTGGTTGGCTGACCGACGCTTACAGCTGGCGCTGGATGTTTTACATCAATATTCCCGTGGGGGCGGTGGCATTTCTGATGGTGGACGCCCTGGTGGAAGACCCACCCCATATTCGCGATGCGATCAAAACGCGCATCGACGTGCTCGGATTCGCGCTGCTGGCCATCTGGATCGCGGCGTTGCAGATCATGCTGGATAAAGGCCAGGACGCCGGCTGGTTTGGGGCGGTCTGGATACGCTGGTTGGCCGGCCTGGCCGCGGTGGGATTCCTGGCGTTCGTGGCGTGGGAGCTTACCACCGCTACGCCCCTGATCAATCTGCGCATCCTGAAGAACCGCAACTTCGCCTCCTGCACCGCGGTGATGATTCTGGTGGCCATGATTCTTTACAGCACCACGGCCCTGCTGCCGATGTTTCTGCAGACGCTGATGGGCTATCCAGCGTTGCAGAGCGGCCTGGCGGTCAGCCCGCGCGGCCTTGGATCGGTGGTGGGCGTGCTGATTGCCGGGCGCTGGATGAGCCGCGTGGATGAGCGTTTTTTCATGGCCGCCTCGCTGGTGGCACTGGCCTGGTCCAGTTATCTGCTCGGCTCGATCAACCTGAACATTGGCATGTTCAGCGTGACCTGGCCGATCATTATCAACGGCTTCGCGGTAAGCATGCTGTTCATCCCTTTGACCACCGTTTCCGTCAGCACCCTGCGCCAGGACCAGATCGGCAACGCCACCAGCATTTACAATCTGGTGCGCAACCTGGGCGGGGCCATCGGCATTTCCGTCACCACCGCCCTGCTCTCCCAGATCAGCCAGGCGCGACAGAGCCTGCTGGTGCGGCACGCCACGGCGCTGAATCCAGCCTGGCGCCGAAGCGTCCAGCGCCTCCAGACGGTGCTGGGTCCGCACGGCCCGGCGGCAACCACGCGGCGCGAAGCGTTCGCCATTCTTTATCATCAGATCTCTCAACAGGCCAATACTATGGCGTTCATCGATGACTTCCGCCTCCTGGCGCTGCTGGCCCTGGCCTGCCTGCCCCTGGTGCTCATGCTCCGGCCGCCGCGGCATCATCACCTGGCGCTCTGAGGATGCGTCGGGGCGGGGTGGATCCGCCGGAAGGTGGTTTCATCCAGCGAGACCACCCACATCACGACCGGTTGGCGGCCCAGCGGCGGCTGACCCAGCACCACCCAGCGGCACCCATGCACCGGCGCCGGATCATAAAGCAGCAGCCAGTCACGCCGCGATGGCAGGTCGCCTGGGAGGGGCGCCGGCGCGTAGACATAGGGCCGGCCATTCGTGGGACAGGTGAAGTTCAATTTCGATGCGCCGGAAGCCGCCGCCGGCGTCAGTTGGCTAAGCGTCGCGGGCAGGTGGTGATGCTGTTGGAAATACCGCAACAGGGCGCCGGTGATTTTTTGCAGCCGCAACGCATCCGGGTTCAGGGCGGCCGGGGGATAGGTGCGGGTAGTGGTCACGCAGCCGGCGGGCAGTGACGCCAGCAGCAACATTGAGCCGGCCAGGAGGGCCGCGCCCCAATAGGATCGCCAAATGACCGCGGTGAAGGAACGCCGAGTTGCGGCCGGCCATAGCAGCCGATACGGTCCCCGTGCCGTCGCCCGGCTGGACGCGACGCCATCCCGGCGTGCCGGGGCGCCTGCTGCAACCGCATGCATGGTGCGTTCCTAGCTAGGGCGACAACTTGAGGTCATGGACGGGGTTCTCCGCCGGTTGGGTCGCGGTCGAACCTGGGACACCGCCGCGCTGCATGTCTTTCATCTGCCTCTGAAATACGCCGGGGCCGACGGCCTTCGGCACCAGCTCCATGCCCCGCTCTTCTCCCTTGGACATAATCTTAAGGGCCCGCGGCTGGGGAATCACGTGGGGGGTCAGAAAGATCAGCAGCTCGGTCTTGGTTTTGGAGTTCTGCGTGTTGCTGAACAGCAGCGGCCCGATCCACGGAATATCCCCCAGCAGCGGAACTTTGCTGACGGTTTTCGTTTTCTGATCCTGCATCAGGCCGCCGATGACAATAGTCTGGCCATTTTTGACATCCACGACGCTCTGGGCCTGGCGGATGTCGAAAATCGGCGCGGTCACCCCGGGGGAAACGGTCACACCGGCGCCCGATTCCAACTGCGACACCTGAGGGGCGACATTCAAGGTGACATCGCCATCCGGGTTGATTTGCGGGGTCACGTATAGAATGATGCCCACCTGTTGATAGCTGGGCGTATTGACCACCGTGCCCTGCGTGGTGATGGTGGAATTGGTGATGATCGGCACTTCCTGGCCGACCATCATCGTGGCCTGTTGGTTATCACTGGCCAGAATGTAGGGGCGGCTGAGCACA
>JAKCCC010000022.1 GCA_021838985.1 Planctomycetota bacterium | reverse complement strand
ACTGGGTCGGCGACTGGGACCTCAACTGGAGCCCCGACTGGTACCTCCACTGGGACCTTGACTGGGGCCTCTTGGGCTTCTTGGGCCTCATCATGGGCCGCGGATGGTGACGCGGCGCACCGACACACGGACGAGCATTGGCTTGTACCGCTCTGCGTTGAAAATAGAGGGCGGCATGGATGGACAACGCGCTGCGCGGCGGTCCGGGTCGGCGCAGGCGACTCGCCCGCGGAGAGCGGTGTCAAGCCCGCGCCCCCATGCCTTGAGCAACCGAGCCACGGCGGCAGACGCAACCGGGGCATTGCTTTTTGTTGACACACAGCCTGGCCGCTGCCAAGATAAAGAATTTTAAGGCTATGCTGGCGTATAATAAGGCATAGGGCGGGCACAGTTGGGGCGGAGCGCTCCTGCTACCAACGCAGCACAAACGCAAGGCGGCGGACGATGGATGCATGCAACCAAGCCATTGACGTTCTGGTCATTGATGACGATGGCGACTTAAACCAGTTGCTCGGCGAGTATCTGGTGCAGGATCAGTTTCAGTATCACCAGGCTCTTTCGGGCGGTGAAGGACTGACCTTGGCCGGCACGGTGCACCCGGATGTGGTGGTGCTGGATCTGATGCTGCCGGATATGGATGGCTACGAAGTATGCCATCGGATGAAAACGCAACGCGCCACCTGCGATATTCCCGTCATCCTGTTGACTTGTCTGTGCCACACCGAAAATGTCAGGCAGGGCCTGCTATGCGGGGCCTTCACGCACGTCTCCAAGCCGTACGAACCGGAGCAGGTCATCCGGTGCATCCGTGACGCGGCGGCCTGGCGTCAGCGGATGGCGCAGCACGCGGAGCCGCGGCGTGGTTGCCTGGATGTCGCGGATCTGGAACAGACGTGCCACACCATCCAGGAGATGTTGGCAGACCTGGTCCTGCACACCGCCATCGATGATGCAGCCCTGCAACAGATTTACGATGCTTTTATGCTGTTGATCGCGCCCGGCGGCTCCCAGAACTTGCGGACCGGCACTGCAACGCCACATTTCGATCTCGAATACGCGTACGTTCCCGAGTCGTCCGAGCACCGTTGCAGCGTCCGTTGGACGCTGTCCCAGAATGTCCCGGCGATGCTCGACGCGGTATTGCATCCCGACGTGGCCGTTCGTGCGACGGCGGCGAGCGACCGGGCCATCCTGCGGGCCGACTGGGAGCGTTTTCTGAAGCTCGGCGGCCTGCGGGTTTGTGGCTGCGATGCCGCCCATGGCCGGATTCATCTCGCCCGATCTTTCCCTTCCAGCGCGTCGGCAAGCCTGCTCGAACCCGTCACAGCGGCCTAACAAGGGCATCGACATGACCGCACCACCGACTGCCACCGAACCGTTTCACATTATGACCAAACCGATTGGTCCGATCTGCAACCTTAACTGCAGCTATTGTTTTTATCTGCAGAAAGAAAAATATTTTCCGCAGCATCATCGGGCCGCGGATTTCCGCATGGATGACGCCACCTTGCGGACGTACATCCGCAACTATATCGCGGCCCAGCCCGGCGCCGAAGTTTCCTTTGCCTGGCAGGGAGGCGAACCGACCCTACTGGGGCTGGACTTTTTCAAGCGCGTGGTGGAATATCAGCGGCAATTCCTGCTTCCGGGCAAACGCATTCACAACGCCTTGCAGACCAACGGCACCCTGCTTAACGACGCCTGGTGCCGTTTTTTCGCCGAGCAACGGTTTCTCATTGGCTTATCCCTGGATGGACCGCGCGAACTGCACGACCATTACCGCGTGACGCGCGGCGGGAACCCTACCTTCGATAAAGTGATGCGTGGACTCCAGCTCCTGAAAACCCACCGCGTGGAATTCAACACGCTTACCGTCGTCCATCGAGAACTGGCGCATCACCCGCGGGAGGTCTACGAATTTCTGCGCGCCCAGGGCAGCGGTTTTATGCAATTTATCCCGCTGGTGGAACGGGCGGCCACCGGGACGAAAGAGTTGGTCGGACCGGCGCCGCTGAAGATCTGGGTTCCGCAAAGCGAGGTGGCGCTCTGGTCCGTCGAGCCGTTGCAGTTTGGACTGTTTTTAAGTGATATTTTCGACCAGTGGGTGCGCCGGGATGTGGGGCGCGTGTATGTACAGACCTTTGACGTGCAACTGGGCATCTGGGCGGGGCAAGGCTCCGGGTTGTGCGTCTTCAGTGAAACCTGCGGCAATGCCCTGGCCATGGAACATACCGGCGATGTGTATGCCTGCGATCATTTTGTTTTCCCCCAATTTCGCCTGGGTAATATCCACGACGCACCTCTGAAGGATCTGGTGGAATCTCCCGCGCAACGAAAATTCGGCCGCGATAAGCGCGACACGCTACCAGCATATTGCCGGCGCTGCGATGTGCGGTTTGCCTGTAACGGAGAATGCCCGAAGAATCGATTCGCCATCAGCCCGGATGGCGAGCCGGGGTTGAATTATCTATGTCCCGGATACAAGCACTTTCTGCACCATATCCGCCCGGCCATGGAAACCATGGTTCAACTGCTGCGCCAGGGCCGGGCGCCGGCGGAAATTATGCAAATCCTGGCGTGGCGCGAAGGGCGGCTCAGCCATCCGCCGAGGCCGCTGGAAGCACCGCCGCCACGGTTGGCGCCACCGGGCGTTGGCAGAAACGAGCGGTGCCCGTGCGGCTCCGGCCGGAAATTTAAAAAATGCTGCGGCAACGCTGGCGCACTATCCACGCAGGGCGCGGCCCGTGAGCTCGAAACCGCAGAAACCCGAAAAGCGTTCTAAAAACAGGGAGGATCCGGGCCTGGCGCCTGCCGATTGACAGGCTCTGGTCGGTCCGGGGTGAGGCCGGCCCCCGCGCCGACGCTGGCGCTTGGTCACCCCTTCGCTTGCGGGTATCGCGTCCGCAAGCCGTTCTCCGGGTCGCCGCGGGCGACGCGCTACGGCGACTCGAAGGCCGGTGCTGCGGGCTCGGTGGCGAGTCCGAGGCGCTCTCTGCCATCAGAAATTTATCGATTGACAAAGCGCCAGGGGGTCGGCACGGGGGGGAAAAAAATCCTCTGTTCATAGCCCGGAGGGCGCCGCAGGCGACTAAACTGCAGCGACAGATCGGCGGCGGGGTCGTTGCACCCGCCCCGGCGCTGCCGGTGGGGACGGTGGGAGATCCGGCCCGGTTGTTCATGGTCCCGACAGCACCTCCGGCGGCAGGAGTACTTGGCCGCGCGGGCGCACGCCCAGCGCCAGGCCGGCGCGGATGTGGCGCGGCGGGGCGCCATAATAAGCCCGCATGCGGCGCGAAAAATGATACGGACTCGAAAATCCACAGGACCGTGCAATGACTTCGAACTTCAAATCCGTCCGCTCCATCATCCGAACCGCGTGGGCCAGCCGCAGCGCCGTCCAGATCCGCATGGGGCTGGCGCGGAGGGTCTGCTGGAACAGGCGACAAAGATGTCGTTCATCCACCGACGCGGCGGCGGCGATATCCGCGAGACGCAGAGGCCGGGGCGGTTGTTCGCGCGCCCGGCGCTGCAACCACGCCAGCGACTCGCGCACGCGCCGTGAAAGTGGCTGCCCCCGCCAGATTTCTCCCCCCGGTGGCCGCATCACATACAGGCGTAGCATTAACTCCACCGCTCGATCGAGCACCACGGGGAGCGGGCCGCGGCTGGGGACAGCGTCCAGGACAAACTGAAACAGCCGCCATAAGACATCGTCGGTGGGCACTGCCAACAAAACCGGCCAGCGGCGCGGCGGGGGCAGATCCCGTGGGATCCGCCGCAGGTCAAAGTGAAAATAGATATGACTCGTCGCCTGCGCCGGATCCCAGATATAGGACTCCCAAACCCCCGGGCTGGAAAGAAGTATTGAGCCCGGCGGCGCGGGATACAGCGTCGAGCCGCGCTGATACGCCGTCTGACCGCGCAAAATGCCTACAAATTCATAATCCAGCGTCCGCCGCCGCGGCAGCGTGGCTCCCGCCGGATAGGTTACCGTCCCGCCGGCGCGCAGTTCGCGCAAGATTCCCGCTGGATCACGCAAGGCTTGACCTCGTTGGGCGCGGCGGAGTGCGCAACGCCGCCGCACCCGCCCAAACCGGCCACCCGCGCCCGCCGAGGCGCACCGACGGCTGGGAGCGCGGCGCGAATTATAGATAAATTATTGCGAAGATCAGCCATGGATTCAAGGCCGGGGCGGAGAATAATTGAGCATGAAGCTGTGCGCCGAGCGACCCGACACCGCACGACCCCATCCGGGCGGCGGCCGCAGCGCCCTGGAGCAAAGCCCATGGCCACCACCGAAACGACCGCGGTACCCGCGGCCGCCCCATTCCGCAGCGACGCCCGAATCAGCTGGTATCGCTGCCGCGTCGACAAGCAGGCCCTGAACCAGCTCATGCAGCGGAGCGATTTTGCCGGCTTCCGGCAGGTATTTCTACAGCTTGGCCTGTTCGCCTTTACCGGCACGTTGGCGTATCTGGCCTACACGAACATCCACGCCGACAACTGGTACTGGGCGGTGCCGCTGCTGCTGGTCGCCCTCTGCATCCACGGCACCGGCGGGCCTTTCATGGGGCTGGTGGCGGTCCACGAACTGGTGCATAAAACGCCCTTTAAAACACCGTTCTGGAACGAATTGTTCCTGAGGGTGTACTCCTTCATCAGTTGGAGCGACTACCTCTGGTTTCGCCCCAGCCATGCGAAACATCACCGCCTCACCGTGCACAAGGATTATGACGGCGAAGTCGTATTGCCGCAGAAGTTCAGTTTTAAAGATTGGCAATTCTGGCTGGGTCTGATCGCCTGGAACCCGGTTAATACCTGGCGGCTCTGGACGCAATATTTCAAATACGCCACCGGGCGCATCGACGATCCCTGGCACCAATTTATCCTGCCCGAAACGGATCGGGAGTTGCGGCGTCGGCACCGCAACTGGGCGCGTTTCGTGCTGATCGGCCACGCCCTGCTGGCGGCGACCTTTATCCTCACCGGCCACTGGTTTCTGATTGTGGTCTTCACCATCGGGACGCAGTATTGCAGTTGGCTGGGTTTCCTGTGCGGCAGTCCACAACACTTCGGCCTGGCGCCGAATGTGCCGGATTTCCGGCTCTGCTGCCGCACCTATACCTGTTCCTGGCTGCCCGCCTTTTTCTACTGGAACATGCAGTATCACATTGAACATCACATGTTTCCGGCGGTGCCCTTCCACAAACTTCCGCAGTTGCGCCGGCTGATAGCAGCGGATTTGCCTCCGGCGCCGCACGGACTTTGGGCGACGTGGAAACACCTCCTGGAGGTCCACCGAAAACAGATGGCCGACCCGACCTATGTCTACATTCCCCCGTTGCCCCCAGCGCCGGGCGAGCGGACCTCCGATGAAATTCTGCAGCGTGAGGCGATGGTGGCATAAAGACCGGCTAAGCCAGCTCTAGATATTGGACGGACCGCCGCAGCGGCAATAAACCCTCTTCATCGGCCAGGCGGAAGAATAGTTCGACGGCGGACCGGCAGCACGGCGTAACCTCGTATTGCAGATATTCGGTGAAATAGCGCCGCGCCAAATCCGTCGGCCAGCGGCAGGCGGGTGCGTAGCGCGCCACCAACGGCTCAACCATTTGCTGGCCCTGCCGCCGCGCCTCGGCCAGAAGGCGCCCCAGTTCCACATCGGGCGACGCGGCGCGCATCATCCACATGGCGAATACGAACGGTAAACGGGTCAGCTGCTTCCACTGTTCGCCCAGGTCCAGTTGCCAGCGGTACACCGCCCGGTCCGGGGCGGCATTGACCACCTTGTCCCCGATCAACAGCAGCGCCATCGGCGCATCCGCTCCGGTCCCCGTAACCGTTAACCGCGGTTTAGGTTGGCCGGAGTTCAGCCCGGCGCGCCCCGACGGGTCGGGACCAACATCCGTGTTCAGCTGGGCGATCGGTAGGTTCTTGGGTTGTCTTCCCGGCCGGGCCGTGCCACGATAGCCTTTCAACGGCACGATTTGCGGCCACTGCCGATAGCGCCGCCGCAAGATCAGTTGCGCCAAAATCACGCTGGTGTGGCTGTCGGTGTCGGCATGAAGCCGCGTGATCTGCTCCGGCGGAACCCGGGAGAAAATGCGCACCGTCAACGTCGGCCCATCGGAGCTGATCACTCCGGCGGGGACCAGCACCAGCTCGGCCGGGCTGGTTTGATAATCCACAATGGGCAGCAGCCCCGCAGTCACGGTGCCGGCATTGAGCAAGGGGAGCAGTTGCGCCGGCACGGCGAAAGCCACTTCCACGTCCCGGCGGGCAAGAATCGGCTCAATCAGCGGCCTGGCGTTGAGGTAGGAAACGCAGCCAATGCGTTTGGCGCCCGCCGGCGCGGGCGCCAGCGCGTCGGGGTTGTGGAGCCAGCTAATTGTTTTCTCTGCAGCGCTCATGGTTCACCACGCCGCGCACCCTTAACGGCGCGTTGAACGCATCAGGCGGCGGCGTTTTTCGCGGCCGCCATCTTGGCATAACCAGCCCGCAGACGGGCCGCGGTCGGCGGCTGAAAGGTCTTGCCGCTGCCGGGAACCAGCGTCTTCTTTTGCAGCGGCGGCAGCAGCTTGCCATGCGCGGCGATCAACTCGTCGCACATTTCCACGATTTTATCCAGGGGCAAGGTGGCGGCGGTGAGGGGATCAAACATCGCCGCCTGATACAGATAATCGCGCCGCCCTTCCAGCGCCGCGCGGATGAACAATTCGTGCTGGCTGACATGCGGCTGGATGTAGGCAATCAGTTGCGGTGGCAGCTCCCCGACAGTCGTGAAGCGCAAGCCGCCGCGATCGACCAGGGTGGGCGCCTCGGCGATGGCGTCGGCGGCCAGATTGCTGATCGCGCCACGGTTGGGCATATTGCCATAAACCACGCGCGGTTCTCCGGTGGCCATGGAATGCATCACGCTGGAACCGTATTCGTGGCTGCGCTGATGGGCCAGAGGCGCATCGGATTGCGCTTCCGTGCGGCGGCGGTCAAATTCTTTTTCGGCCTCATCGCAGCGTTTCAGATATTCATCAATCGGGATGGCAAAGCGCTTCACCATTTCCGGGCCGTGGGGAATAAAATAGGGCACGTATTCAGCGCTATGCTCGCTGGATTCCGTGACGAAATAGCCCAACCGGCGCATCAGTTCGAACCGGACCCGGTTGGTGTTGTAAATCTTCGGGTCTTCCATGGCCCGGAACAGGCGCGGATACAGGTTTTCCTGGCCTCGGCGCAGCTCCAGGTAAAACGCCATATGGTTGATGCCGGCGCAGAGGAAAGAAACCTGGTCCGGCTTTTCGCCCAGGTAGCCCATCAACTGCTCGAAGGTGCCCTGTACGCTGTGGCAGAATCCCACCGCCCGGACGGCGCTGGTGCGGGCGAGCGTCTGCATATTCATGCTCATGGGATTGGAGTAATTGATCAGCAGGGCGTTCGGGCACAGTTCCATCATGTCTCGGCCTAATTCCACCAGCAACGGATAGGTGCGCAAAGCGCGGAACAGTCCGCCCGGGCCGGTGGTGTCGGCGATGGTGAAGTTCAGGCCATATTTGCGGGGGATTTCGAAATCCACCAGGGTGCTGTCGAATCCCCCGATCTGCACCATATTAATCACGAAATCCGCGCCGCGCAGGGCCTGGCGACGATCGGGCGTGGCCTCGATGGTCGGGTGCGCATCCAGGGCGCGGGCGATTTTCCGGCACAGGGCGGCGCCGACCGCCAAGCGGTCCGGATTGATGTCCATGTAGCTGAAGCAGGCGTTTTTGAACTCGGGAAAACTTAAGATGTCGCCGGTAAGATTGCGGGAAAACACCACACTGCCCGCTCCAATCATCGCCACCTTGATCATGTCGGTTCATCTCCGGGAACAAAACCAAGTCGGTATTATACTCCTGCCGCCTCGCCCTGCCATCCAGGCCGATCGCACCAAGTCGTTTCACGATCATTGTTTAGGCAATGGCGGACCAGTAGGCGTCGTCCGATATATAGTTCCGCAGTCATGCGACAATACGGGCCAGTATTGCGAAATTGCGAAATTTTTTCTCAAGCTTGTCGGCGGCTTGTACCGATAATGTTATGTCGCGGCAGGGAGGTCGCAAATGGCTACATCCAGGGTGGTTAACGTGGAGCTTACGCCGTGGCGGCCTTTTGCAAGATTTTCGTGGTCTCACAGCCTTGCGCCCCTGTCCGGTCGTGCGATCCCACTCCCAGGAACCAGGTGAAGGTCTATGCCCCACCGGCGGCCAGGACCGATCGCTCGCGTTTCCTGGGCTTCTATGAAGATCAAGTTCCCGATCCAGTACCCAGCCGTTCTTCGCAGGCGCCGTCTCCGCCGGTGTGACCAAGGGCATCAACTGGGGCGTGACGTGGCCTTGGTTGGCACCGGGTCCCACGTTGCGTGCCATAATGTTTAAACCGATTCTGAACCGCTAAGGAACGCGAATATACGCGAATAAGCGGATTTCCAGTACCGTTGGCTCCCTTAGCGCGCATTCGCGTGCATTCGTGGTTCGTTCCACTATCCCGCGCCAGGTCCTCGGGTTCTGCAGGTGAAGCCCGCGATTTCCAAGACGGCCCTGATGGATTAAGCGCTGCAGCCGCGTATAATAAATGGGATTGGGATCAAAGTTGGTCTTCGGGCTTCAAGGAGGCAAACGGCATGACGACGGCAGCAATGCTAAATGGAAGGGCGACCGCCCCTATCGAAAGCCTTTTACAGGAACAGCGGATTTTCGCCCCGCCCGCGGAATTTACCGCCACCGCCCGCCTGAAGAGCCAGGCGGAATATGAACGGTTGTACCGCCAATCCATGGACCAGCCGGAGCAGTTCTGGCGTGAGATGTCCGATCGCCTGCACTGGTCGGAAAAGCCGACCGTTATGTGTGATTGGTCCCATCCCCCGTTCGCCCGCTGGTTCACGGGCGGGAAGATCAACGCTTCGTATAACTGCCTGGACCGACATATCAACCATGGCCTCGGTGACAAACCCGCGCTGCTCTGGGAAGGAGAACCGGGCGACCGCAAAGTGCTGACCTATCGGCAACTGCACCGCGAAGTGTGCCGGATGGCCAATGTGTTGAAGGCCCAGGGCGTCAAGACCGGCGATCGCGTGGCCATCTACATGCCCATGATTCCCGAAGCCGCGGTGGCTATGCTGGCCTGCGCCCGCATCGGTGCGGTGCACACGGTGGTCTTCGGCGGTTTCGCCGCCGAGGCGCTGGCCGACCGCATCAATGATGCCAAAGCCGTGGCCGTCATCACCGCCGATGGCGGCTGGCGGCGCGGAAAAATCGTGGAGCTTAAGAAGAATGTGGATGCAGCTCTGGCCAAAACGCCCACCGTCCAGCGCTGCCTGGTGGTGCGCCGGACGGGGCAGAGCCTGGCCATGACCGCCGGGCGCGACAGCTGGTATCACGACCTGGTGGCCGGTGTTTCCGATGTCTGTCCGGCCGAACCGCTGGACTCCGAGCATCCGCTGTTCATTCTGTACACCAGCGGCACCACTGGAAAGCCGAAGGGTGTGGTGCATACCACGGCCGGCTATCTGCTGGGTGCCCTGCTGACCTGCGAATACGTATTCGACCTTAAGGACAAAGACGTTTATTGGTGTACCGCGGACATCGGCTGGGTCACCGGCCACAGCTACACCGTGTATGGTCCGTTGGCCTGTGGCGCCACGACGTTGCTGTACGAAGGAGCGCCCAATTTTCCCGATATGGACCGCTTCTGGGACCTTATCGAACGCTACCACGTCAGCGTATTCTACACCGCCCCGACGGCGATCCGGGCGTTTGTCAAATGGGGTGAAAAGTATCCCCAGCGCCACGATCTTTCGAGCCTGCGGCTGCTGGGCACGGTGGGCGAGCCAATCAATCCCGAAGCCTGGACCTGGTATCACCGCGTCATCGGCGGGCGGCGCTGCCCCATCGTGGACACCTGGTGGCAGACCGAGACCGGCTCGATCATGTGCACCCCGTTGCCGGGCATCACGGCGACCAAGCCGGGCAGTTGCGCGGTGCCGTTTTTTGGGGTGGACTTAGCCGTGGTGGACCGGCAGGGCCGGGAATTGCCGCCCAATGTCGGCGGGTTCCTGGTGATTCGTCGCCCCTGGCCGAGCATGTTGCGCACGCTGTACGGCGATGACGAACGGTTTAAGCAGCAATATTGGCGGGAAATTGAACCTTTCTATTTTACCGGCGACGGTGCGCGCCGCGATGCCGACGGTTACTTCTGGGTGATGGGGCGGGTGGATGATGTGGTGAATGTGGCCGGGCATCGCCTGGGGACCATGGAGGTGGAAAGCGCCATGGTGGCGCATCCCAAGGTGGCCGAAGCCGCGGTGGTAGGCCGCCCGGATGAGCTTAAGGGCCAGGCGCTGGCGGCGTTTGTGACGCTTAAGGCCGGCGCCGAACCGGACGAATCGCTGCGCCAGGAACTGAAGGCCTGGGTGGGCAAGGAAATCGGCGCCATCGCCCGGCCCGATGAGGTGCGTTTCACGGAAGCGCTGCCCAAGACCCGCTCCGGCAAAATCATGCGTCGGCTGCTGCGCGACATCGCCGCGGGCAAGGAAACCGTTGGCGACACCAGTACGCTGGAAGATTACAGCGTGTTGGCGGCGCTGCGCCAGGATCGCGAATAACGGGTGCTCCGCGTGCCGTCGGGCCAGCGGACAAGTCCCGGCCCTGTGGGCTGTGTCCACCGAGGCGGATTTTCGACCGGGGGCGGGAGGGGGCCACGCAGCGCCGCCGGCGATCCCATGATGCATCCGCGTTCCTCCCTGGTTTCACAGCCGCATTCTTTCCAACGCCGCACTTTGCTATCATGCGGGGTATCGTAAACGGGTGTACGTTGACGAATTCCAGGTCCGGGTGCGCGGGGGCCACATGAAAACAATACGCGTCGCTATTATCGGCGCCAGCGGTTATACGGCGCTGGAAAGCATTCGTTGGCTGCTGCGGCATCCCGCGGCCCGCATTACTTATCTGGCCAGCCGCCAGCAGGCCCAGCCGATTGCGGCACTGTTTCCGGAACTGCTGGGGCGTTTACCGCTGCCCGTGTCGCCCTTTGATCCGGCGGCCATTGCCGCGGCGGCCGAGGTGGCCCTGGTGTGTCTGCCCCACGTGGCGGCCATGGAACATGTCCCCCGACTGCTGGAGGCGAAGGTGCGTGTCATCGACTTGTCCGCCGATTACCGCCTGCTGGATCCGGCGTGCTATGAAAAATGGTACAAGCATAAACATGCCGACGCGGGTAATCTCGCTCGCGCCATATATGGCCTGCCGGAATTTTTCGCCGCGGAGATCAAGACGGCGGCGCTGGTGAGTAATCCCGGCTGCTACCCTACCGCCGCGGCCCTGGCGGTTGGACCGCTGCTGGCCGACCAGGTGGTCGAGCCGGTGGATATCATTATTAATGCCGCCTCCGGGATTTCCGGCGCCGGCCGAACTCCGGCGCCCCAGCACCATTTTCCCGAACGCAACGAGGCCTTTGAACCGTATGCCATTGGCACGCATCGCCATGCGCCGGAAATCGAACAGACGCTGACCCGGTTGGCTGGCACACCGGTGCGTCTGTTGTTCGTGCCGCACCTGCTGCCCATCGATCGGGGCATCCTGGAAACTATTTATGTGCGGCCACGCGCCGGTCAAGCCGCGGCCGATGCCTTGCAGGCGCTGACCCGCCACTATGCCGGC
>JAKCCC010000021.1 GCA_021838985.1 Planctomycetota bacterium | reverse complement strand
GCCGCGTTTACGCTGATCGAGCTGCTGGTGGTGATATCAATAATAGCTATATTGATATCTATACTTCTACCAGCGTTGGCCAAGGCCCGGGAACTGGCCAACCGCGCCGTCTGCATGGCCAACGTGCGCGGGATCATCCAGTCCATGCTGACGTATGCTCAGAGCAACAACGGCGTATTTCCAGCTACGCTGGGCGGCGGGTCCCAATATCTAAATCAACCCGTCGTACCCTACGACCAATACACTGGGACCGAGACCACGCCCCAGGAGGTGGTGCAGGAATGGTATGAGACTACCGCCTACACGGTGAACAGCTATTCGGACAACCCACTGGGCAGCATGTGGCTGCTGGTGCTCGAAGGCTACACCACGCCAGCCAGCTTCATTTGTCCCTCCGACCCCATCGCGGTTGGTCCATCGGTGGAATCGTACGTCTACAACGGGAGCACCGTCTACAGCGCCAATTTCGGGAACATGCCTCCCGGACGTACCTGGCTTAACCTGCAGTCCTACGTCAACAGCTTCGACCTTAGCGGCCACGGAGTCAGCTATTCCATCGCCGCCCCCTGGCCGTATAACGGATGGCCGGTCTGGCAGGTGATGAGTTCGCCCGGCCGGTGGTGGACCACCACGGGGGCCAGCACAGAGGTCCCGTTGGTCAGCGACATGGCCCCGATGGATCTTTCAACCGATAGCGGCGTCTACCAACGGATCACGACCACCCTGCCGACGGCCAACACCTATGGCCCCTACATCTACAATTCTGGCAACCATGCCGGCGACGGCCAAAACGTGGGCTTCGGTGATGATCACGTGACTTGGGAGACCTCGCCCTATGTGGGCCAAAACGGTGACAATATTTTCACCTATCACGACTATGATTACGCGAATCTTGCCCGGGCCAACGACGGCATCACGGTTATCAACGGAACGACAGACACCAATCAGGTGGGCGTGACGTCAACGGGTGGTTTAACCGTTAATGTGGATGTGGTTCCTTTAGCCCCTCCGTTCGACATTTGCATGACGCCCGTGCGAAAGGTGAACCCTGTTTACGCCGCTGGACAATCGGCGTGGGGGGGACCTTGACGTACGGGTCGGCATTGCAAGGCGAGCGGCACGGGGCGCGCCTGCGGGGGTGGGGATTAAGAAGGGCGGTTCGGAATGTGCCAGTAGGGCGTTCCACTGATGGTGCAGCACTGCGGCAATCGAGCGAGAGCCTGGAGCAACCGGGAGGGTGCCCAGGCCGCCACGGCCCGTCTGGAGCGGCCCGGTAGGCGGGCCGCCACGAGGGGCCAGGTTTATGGATGCAAGACAGAACCTCCTGCTGGGGGTGGTGGCCGTGTCCCTTGGCCTGACGGCATCGCGGGTGGCACAGCCGAAACAGCTAACACCGGCGGTCCACCGAACCACGGCTGACGTTGACAAGGCCGCCAGCCGATGCAACGAGCGCCTGGTAACCCGCGAGCCGCCTGGGTTTATCCGCTGGTTTAGGCCGGGCCCCGGAGCACGACCACGCGTGTTGGCCGTAGTTCCATCCAACATGTTATTTGCCCGCCACACCATGGCCCAGTGGGCTGAAATGACCGGCTTCGCCTGCACGGTCACCACCTTTAAGCAATGGGAGCACCGAAATCAGGCGGGCGTCGCCCGCGATGGTAAACCGTATGCTGCCCTGTTTTTGGTCACATCGTCCTTCGACAATTTCATCGGCCATCATCCGGCGGTCCTACGCGAGGTCAAGGCTGGCCTTTCCGTGCTGGCGGTTTGCGGCCAAAGCCAGCCCACCAGCGTGGAAAGCCGCGGCCACGTGCTCTATGACGGCAACTCGGACGCCCTCAACGATCCAACGGGCATGCTCGGTGGAGTACTACCTGCCGTGATGGCGGCGACCGGCGGGAGGTCACGAGGCCACTTCGGTATCCACAGTATCGCCCACGAGCGGATCGGCCGCGGAAATGTCTACGAGATAATGTTTCAGGGTCCCTATTTCTATCGAAACGGGTTGGTGCCCGCCCTAGACGAGATTTATCTTACCAGGTGGTGCAGCGACCTTAGCGAACACTTGTTCCCCGGGTGGTGGAATTACTACTATTCGCTTTACGCAACGCTGTTAGACAACGCTTTGGGCCGACCGTGGACGATTTGGCTCGGCTGGCCGCACCGACCGAGGCCAATCTGGGGTGTTGCTTCCGCGGCGCCGGGCGGCGTCGTGGTGGGGTGCGTTCGGGGGGTGAGAGGCGCGACCGTGGTGCGAGTGACGGCTTGGTTGGTCCGCCGGGGTGGCGGCCTGGCTGTGCATTTAAGGGCGGCGGTCGTAACTCGGGCTAGAGACACGCGCGGGGACAGGGCGCTAAGGTTCCATCTGCCGCTCGGAATTCCACAGGGCCTCTACATGCTCAACGTCGTGTGCAGTGGCCAAAATGGTGCGACCGCCGGTTGGTTCAGCGAGCCGATTAACGTGCGTCTTCCCGGCAACGCGGGGCGGATTACCGAGCTGGCTGCGAAAGCGCACGGCGGGGCGGGTGAACACAGGGCTGATTTCACGGCACGCTGCCACATCCAGACAAGCGGCGATGAAACCAGGGTACGGGCCATGCTCAGCGACGCCTGGAGGCGAATTCTGTGGCGGCGGTCCCTGGACCTGAAGGCCTCGGCCACAGGCGTCACCGCAGTGACATTTCGCGGCTCGTTGCCGGCGGCGATAATTCTTGGGACTTGGTCGCGTTTAACCGTCGAAACGCTCCACGGTTTCCAGATTCTCGACCGCGCATCAACGGACATGTACTTTCCACCGCGTTTTGACGCGCGGCGAAACGACTACGTCGTCGCCGCCTACGTGTGGGCGCCACTGTACTACCGGGACCTTCTCTACCCCTTGCTACACGAAATCGGGGTCAACACGATCAATTGCTGGCCCCCAGGTGCGCCCGATGCCTTGGCGCACGGATTTATGTGGACGGATGGCTGGGGCGGAGTGTGCGAAAATCGATCCCTGATCTATGGGGCCCTCGACAAATATAAAATGACGCGAACGGATCCAGCGTTCCACCCGCTGCGAAAAGATGACTTTTATGACGCACAGTGGCGTGGTTTGCTGCGCGGGGCCGTGCGCGCCTATGCGGACCGAGTCCAAAGCCACCCCCCGCTCGGCTACATGTTCTGGGACGAGATGTCATTGGCGAATCCATGGCAGACGCGCGCCAACCCCGAAGCGGAGCCGGATCGCAGCCGGCAGTGCCTTGATCTGTATCGAAGATATTTGCGGACAACTTATCGTTCGTTGGCGTCGCTGAATCGGCAATGGACGACGTCGTACCGCAGCTGGGCCGCCATAGTTCCTCCCTTGACCGCCGAGGCCCGTAAGAAAAAGAACTTTTCATCCTGGGTGCAATTTCGCCTTTTCATGGATTCGCTTTTCGCGGGTATCAGCCAGGATTTTACGGAGGACGGCGCACACTTTTTGCCAGAAACCGCGGCTGGTCAGCCGAACTGGACATACATCAACCCTTTCAGCGGAATTGATCCATCCAAAATCGTTCCCACCCGCACCGGCAGCCAGGATTATTACGATATTTGGCAGCGTTCCTTCGCCCGCCCAGGCGCGAAAATGTGGAACTGGTCTCATTACACATACCCGAAGCGCGGAACTAGAACGCAGGATCTCGCCATGATCCGCGAGGGGCTTTACGCACGCCTGTTCGCCGGTGCCAGCGGAGACATGATCTATGGTCTGGAAGAGAAGCCGGGGCATCCGTCCGGGTTCATCAATCCGTCAATGGCTGCGACGCGGCGATCACAGATGTTGCAGAAGCTGCTGCGCCCCCTGGTCGATGGAGTCGGGAAGGCCGTGATGGATTCCGTACCGGCCAAGCCAACCGTCGCGATCGTCTATTCCCAGGCCAGCATGGATATGGCCTGGCTTGAATCATCCAACGCCACATCGTTTTCCTGGCCCATTCGCCACCGTTGGAATGATGATAGCTACATGAACTGGTACCGCAGTAATTTCGGCATGCGCCGGCTCGTCGAGAATATGGGCCTGGCATTTCGGTTCGTAACCGAGAAGCAGGTTGACGAAGGAGTGCTGGGAAAATACAAGGTGCTGGTGCTGCCGATGACCATAGGCATCGGCGCCAGAACGAGGGCGCAAATTTACAAATGGCAGCGCGCGGGCGGCATCGTGCTGGCGGACGACCAGGTGGGCTCGCGCGACGCATTGGGTAAACCGGTTGGCGGTCGGTGGTTAAGCGACACGTTCGGCATTACCTCCCGCTCGCTGCCCAACTGGAAACATCAGTCCGTGGCGCTCAAGGGCGCCGGGTTCGAAATGGCTGGAGAGCAGCGGCTGAGAGTGGAAGCCGGCTGTCGCGTGTTCGGACATTATGCTAATCATCAACCCCTAGTGGTGGTAGATCGCGTGCGCGGGGGGCTGGGCATCATGCTGAACGGTGTGGCCACCTACGACCGTGACCTGCGTGATCTGTTGCTGCGGCTGTTGGCCAACAAGGGGGTAAGACCCTTCGCATTCGCTACCGCCGCTGCGGCGGCCACGCAACCACTCGACGGCGTTGAGTTTTATTATGCCCGGCTCGGCCAAGGCGGTGTTCGGCTTCTCGGCCTCGTGCGCCATCCGAATCCGGGCCGTCGTGAGACGCTCGGCCTAAAACAAATCGGGCCGACCGGCGGCCAGTCGGCGAAGACCATCTTTGTCCATTTGGCGCGTAGATATCGTGTTTACAATGTCCTTCGTCCGTGCCACGTCAACGTCGGTCGCACCGTGCGGCTTACCATGGAACCCACAGACGCGGCGTTGCTGGCATTGTTTCCACGGAAGCGAGCACCGCGTTTGACCCTCACGGTTCTCCGGTCCTCGGATGTAGGGGGGCGCCCGCCGGTGGTCATAGTCGGCCTTGAGCCGGGTTCGGGCGCCGACCGGCGGATCGTTCACCTTGCCGTCGTCGCGCCGGATGGGGGCGTAATGCCGGGCCGCGGTCATAATCTTACCATGACCTCGCGCCGGCGAAGGTTCGTTGTGCCGTTGGCGCTGAACGATCCATCGGGGCTATATCAAGTGAGGGCCACGGACGTGTTAACCGGCAAGGTCGCCGCGGCGGTGGTACAGCACACTCAGCTGGTCGACCTGGACAGTGTCGCACAAACGCCGGGGCGCCGATGACCGAGACGCCCCGCGATTACATCGCCAGCTCGCATGTGGGACTGAGGCCCGAGCCGGGCCTTTGGCGCCTAGCGGCACCAGCGCAGGCTGTCATTCTTGATGCCCGTTCGCTTGCGGTACACATGGAGGGCGAACGCGGCGGCTGGCAGCTTCTGCCCGCCGGCGGTGGTGACATGCTGGTGCGACGCGCCGGCGTGGATGTGTGGCTGGACTTCGCGGAGGCACGGCATCGAGAGACCCGTCAGGAGGATTGGGGGGCCTGCCGGGGGTTGTCGCTCCGGCTTGGCGGCTTTCAGAAGGAGGGGGTTGATTACGACCTGCAGATTGTGTTGTTCATCGGGGTGGACTGGCTGAACGGCGACGTGCTGTTCCAAGTGCGTCCAATTGAGATGGAGACCAAACTGCGCGAGTGCTACTGGCCGAAGGCGTTCGCACCCGAAGCTGTGGAGCACACCGTCATCCCATTCATGCAGGGAATTCTCGTGCCGCGCGACTGGCCGCACGCGATTTTTGCCTATGGGGAAAATGGCAACCGTGAGGTGGCCGCCACGTACGGACGCACACTGTACATGCCCTGGTGGGGAGTGGAGAGGGGCGACTCGGCAGCCATGCTTATTCTGGAAACACCCGACGACGGGGGATGCCGATTGAGGCACCCGCCGGGCGGGCCGACGCGCGTTGAAACGCGGTGGCTGCATTCCTTGGGCGAACTGCGCTACCCGCGGCAGGCCAGGCTGTGTTTCGTGAAGCCGGGGAACTACGTCAGCCTGGCCAAGCGCTACCGCCAATACGTCCAGGAACGCGGGCGTTTTGTATCCCTGCGGGAGAAGCTGGCACGCAGCCCGCACATGACAAAGATGGTCGGGGCACCCGTGATAAACACACGGGCGCTGACGCACGTGCAGCCGGAGTCGAGCTTTTTTAACCGGGCGGACCCTGCGATGAACCATCGGTTGCAGACGTTTGCCCAGATTGCCGAGAAATTGCGCGTATTGTCCGCGCGTGGCGTCAAGCAGGCCTATGTGCACTTGGACGGGTTCGGATTCCGTGGCTACGACAATTTGGAGCCGGATGTACTGCCGCCATCTCCTGAGGCCGGTGGGTGGGCCGGGCTGCGCGATCTCGCGCTGACCTGCGCCGAACTGGGCTACCTCCTCGCTCTCCATCAGCAGTTCCGCGACTTGTACTGTGACGGAGCCTCATTTGATCCCAGACGGGCGATTCGCCTTGAGGACCGTACGTATCCGGTGGACTCAACCTGGGACGGTGGGCGCGCAACGGTGCTTTGCCCTTCCCTTTCGGCGGCGTATGTTCAGCGCAATAATGTGTTGCTGAAGCGAAATGGAATTAAACTGCACGGCGCCTATCTCGACGTATTCTCGGTTGTACCGCTTGATGAATGTTATGACGAAGAGCACCCGGTGGACCGCCGCGCGTGTCGGAGATATCGCGCGGAATGCTTCGATTACATCCGTCATTTATGGGGTGTTGTGAGTTCCGAAGAGCCCGCGGATTGGGCGGTTGCACACCTGGATCTGGTCCACCATGCGCCGTGGCCGCTCGATCCGAATCCGGCCTGCGGCCAACCGTTCGGCATTCCCATTCCGCTTTTCAATCTGGTTTACCATGACGCCATCCTGGTTCCCTGGGCGATTGACATCCGGCGCGGCGGTTGGGGCTGCCCGGAGCGCGATATTCCATTCCTGCACGCCGTGATCAATGCCGGACTTCCTATGTTAGATCTGGATGCGTCGGCCGAGGACCTTCAGCGATCCCGAATTTTGTGCGACCTGCATCGCCGCGTCGGTTGCTTGGAGATGACCGGCCACAAGTTCCGCGACGAAGACCGCCATGTTGAGGAAACACAGTTCGCCGACGGCACCTGCGTCAAGGCCAACCAGCAGAATGGGAGCTTTGAGGTTTCATGATTCAACGTACCAACATGGCGGTGGCGTTAGACCGACGCGTGGCTATTGAACCGACCATAATAGAAGCGGCGAAACAGGGGCCCTCCGGGGGACCGATCGGCCCGGTCCGACTATATCTGGAAGAGTTGACGATGCCCGCAGCCGACCTGGGGGCTGAAAATCCCCTGTTCGATATCCAAGCGGTGGCGTCGGCCGCAAATACCCCGCAGGTGGTTGATCCCGCGGTTGATCCGGACGATCGGCGCTTCATCGGCTACGGCGCGGTGAAGGGCTGCCTGCCTTACCAGTCCCAGGATGACTACACGCGTCGTCGCCGTACGCAAAAATTCCGCGCGGCGGTGCTGGAGAATCGCTATCTGCGCGCCACGTTTCTGCTGGACCTGGGCGGGCGACTCTGGTCATTGTTTCACAAACCTTTGAACCGGGAGCTGTTGTACGTCAATCCGGTTTTCCAACCGGCGAACCTGGCCATTCGCAACGCCTGGTTCAGCGGTGGAGTGGAGTGGAATTTTGGCTGGCCAGGCCATTGGCCGCTCACCTGCGCGCCGGTGTTCGCGGCGCAGTTGGCCGACGGCCACCGGCCTGTCCTGCGGCTTTATGAGTGGGAACGGGTGCGACAAATGGCGTACCAGATAGACGCCTGGCTTTCGGAACACGCGCCGGTTCTGCTGGTTCGCGTGCGTCTGGCGAATCCACATCCGCGGGAAGTCCCGGTCTACTGGTGGTCCAACATCGCCGTTCCGGAGCAGCCCGGCGGCCGGGTGCTGGCGCCGGCGACACAAGCCTACACCTTCGCCTACGACGGTGCTATGCGGCCAGCAAGCTTCCCGGTCCACCGGGGTTGCGACATCAGCTACCCGCTGCGGAATGAGCGATCGGCGGACTACTTTTTCCGCATTCCGCAGGGGCGGCAGCCTTGGATTGCCTCCCTTGACGCCCAGGGTTGTGGGCTCTTCCAGACCTCCACCGCGCGGTTGCGCGGCCGGAAGGTTTTCGTCTGGGGCACGTCGCGGGGTGCGCGGCACTGGCAGGAATTCCTTTCCGTACCGGGCCAAGCTTACCTGGAGGTTCAGGCGGGTCTGGGCCGGACGCAAGCGGAGTGCCTTCCGATGCCGCCGGGCGCGGAATGGGAGTGGTTGGAAGCCTATGGGGCGGTGATGGCCCCGCCGGAAATCGCGCATGGCAACGATTGGGGCGCGGCGTGTAACGCCGTGGAAAGGCGAATCAACCAAGTGATCAGTGCGGAACACCTGGAGCTGGAGTTGCGGCGAACAGGGACGTTGGCGCGGGCCGTTGCGCCTGAGATCTTACACCGTGGATCGGGCTGGGGCCGGGTTGAACTGGAGCGGCGCAAGGCGTGTGGGCAGCCGATGCTTCCGGAGAATTTAGTATTTGATGAGGCCTCGATCGGCGCCGCCGAAGCACCGTGGCTCCGATTATTGACGGACGGGGTATTTCCAGAGGCGACGGTTGAGGAGGAACCGAAGGCTTGGATGGTTCAGAAAGAATGGCGGGAATTGCTTGAAGCTGCGGTGGGCGCGGGGCGCAGCGATCATTGGACCGCCTGGCTGCACCTGGGCGTCATGTACTTCGCGGATGGCAAGCTTCACCAGGCTAAGGTGGCGTGGGAAACTTCGGCACGGCGCCGGCCCACACTTTGGGCGTGGCGGAACCTGGCGGCGTTGGCGCATGCCAGCGGCGATTACGAGGGGGCGCTGGTGGGCTATGAGCGGGCGTGGAGAATTAGCGGACCCAAGCCCGTTCGGCTGGTGGTGGAGTGGGGGCGGGCTATGCTGGCGGCGGGGCGTTATGCGGATTGGCTGAAATTACATGCAGGTCTGCCGCCGACACTGCGGCGCCATGGCCAGGTCCAATTGCTGGAGGCCCAGGCTGCCCTGGCTACCGGAGACCTGGACCGGGCGGAACGTATTCTTACCGGCGGTCTGCTGCTGGCCGATGTCCGCGAGGGGCAGACCGCCCCGACGGATTTGTGGTTCACGCTGATGGAACAGCGGCTGGCGGCGGCGCACGGCGGGCTGGTCGATGCGGCGCTTCGCCAGCGGGTGCGGCGCGAGTGTCCCCCGCCGTTGGAACTGGATTTCCGCATGGTGGAAAGCCCGGGTTCCCTGTAAGATCCAAACAGGCGTTAGATGACGCCGTAAGGTGGAATGCATGGCCGGGACGATACCCCGTGGTCAAGAGGTATCCCCGGTAGAATGGTCATAGGCATTTGACGTTCTATAGTATACGCTGGATAATGCCAGAGTGACATTAAGCGACCGGATCACGCATGACTTGGCGAATCGGATCCTCGCGGGCACGCCTTTACCGTGTGAGTTGAGGCTTGAGAGCCTGGCTTCTCATTACGGCACGAGTACGCGACCCGTACGCACCGCATTGGCTCGGCTCTACCGAGACGGTTTGGTTCAAAAGATAGGGATGGGGCGGCTACGCCCCGTCTCTTCTTTACAGCGTCGCGCGCTGGGAAAAGGAACGGCGCGCGCCTACGGAAAGCCCAGGCCGGAGGGGCCGGACTTGGCGACGCGCGTGGTGCGCCACTTGGTGGAAAAGAGCCTGCGGGGTGAGCGGAGTTTCGTGCGTGAAGTGGCCGCCGCGAAACAGTTTGGCGTCAGCACCACCATTATTCGAGAGCTGTTTCAGCGTTTGGTGGGCCAAGGGGCGCTGGAGCACGTACCGCGCCGGGGGTGGCGCGTGCGCCCCCTGGAGCAAAAGGATCTCGATGACTTCATTGAAGCTCGCGAGGTACTCGAACGGCGCGCGTTGCAACTGGCCTGGGACCGGCTGGAGGCGGAGCAGTTACAGACTATGTTAGCTGGCAATGACGTGCCGTGCCGCCCCGGCTGCCCGCCGCGGATTGATAACCGACTGCACCGCTATTTCATCGAGCGAGCCGGCAACCGCTATATCCGTGATTTTTTTGAACGCCACGGTTCCTATTTCGATCTGTTATTCCTGTGGGAAGGGGATGATCCGAAAGCCGCGGTGGAAACGGTCGCTCAGCATCACCGTATTTTACGGGCCGTGCTCGCCGGAAATCGGGAAGCGGCCGATCGGGCGTTGCGGGATCATCTGCGTTATCGCCACCCGGTCCTCACCAGGTTGCTCAAACATGCGCGAACGAGCGGATGGGCCGAGAATCGTGATTTGGATTGAATGCTCCTTGCCCCGGCGCTGGATTGCTCCGCCGGGCCAGTGCTCGGCGCGGGGTGGGTGGCGGCGGATGCCCAACCCGGTCGTAGGGTGGTGACGCCGGGACGGCGACAGCGCGCCGAGGTCGAGCGGGTTGGCGCTATTTCTTACTGAACTGCGGGGGTGCACTTTGGTGGCTTCCAGATTGGAACCGCAACTGGTTATGTTTCGAAACAACCTGGCTGATCTGCCAGCAATCAAGCTCCCGGACGGTTATCGTCTGCGGCATTTTCAACCGGGCGATGAGCCGGCGTGGGAGGCGATCATCAGCGCCTCGTTTGAGGAAAAGGCGGCGGGTACTTTCCAACGGCGGATTGGAAGCCAGGTCGCTTTTCGCGCAGAGCGCGTCAAATTTGTGACGTTTCGAGGCCTCCCGGTCGCAACCGCCACGGCCTGGCACGAGGCCCAGTACGGGCCTACCGTCGGATATCTGCACATGGTCGGGACGTTGCCCGATCATCGCGGCCGTCACCTGGGGATGTGGGCCAGCGTTGCCGCTCTCCAACAACACGCCGCGGAGGGGTTTTCCTCAGCCGTGTTGCAGACCGATGATTTTCGTCATGCGGCGATCCGTGTGTACCTGAAGCTTGGTTTCACTCCGTTGCTGGTTCACGAAAACCAGAGGCAGCGCTGGCGAACGGTCCTGGGCTCGCTTGAACTGTCCGCGGAACAGCGCGGCGCAGCGGAACGATGGTTGGCCCAGCCGATCCGGGCCGTGGCGGAGCTGCATCGTCATCGATCAGCAGTCGCCTGGACAAACAAGGAGGTCGAAGCATGCCGAGGGGACAACGAGTGGTGCGATTAGGCGTGGTGGGTGGACGACGCGGCTCGCATTTCAGCAGCGCCCTGGCCCATCTGAAAGACCGCGTCCGGCTTACCGCGGTGTGCGACCCCAAGGAGGAGGTGCGGGACCGGTGGCGCCAGAACCAGCCTGACCTTGCCTTGTTTGACGATTGGCACGAACTGCTGCGCCACGGGGTCTGCGATGCTTTGTTTATCGCCACCCCCATGCCGGCACACGCGGCACAGGCTATCGCGGCCATGCGCGCCGGTTGCGACGTGTTAAGTGAGGTTCCGGCTTGCCTTAACCCCCAAGAGGCCGACGAACTGATTCGGACAGTTGAGCGCACCGGCCGGCTATACATGATGGCGGAGAATTATTGCTATCGCCGCGAGCACATGATGGTGCAGCGCATGATTGACGCCGGTGTTTTCGGAGAGCTGACCTATGCCGAGGGAATGTATGTGCATGACTGTCGTGAATTGAAATTCGAGGCGGACGGCGCGCTGACCTGGCGCGGGCAACTGGCACACGAGATGCCGAAGTGTAACTACTATCCCACCCATTCCTTGGGACCGATAGCACAGTGGTTGGGTTTGGGGCGGCAGGACGCGATTGAGTCCATCTACAGCCTTGCCACGCCAGGTCTCTGCATGGCCGATTATGTACGGCGGCGGTTCGGCGAGCGCCACCCCGGGGCGGTTGTGGATTATTGGCGCCGCGGCGACGGTGCCTCGTGCCTGCTGCGCACCCGCAAGGGACGGGTAGTTCATCTACG
>JAKCCC010000020.1 GCA_021838985.1 Planctomycetota bacterium | reverse complement strand
AGCACGGAAACTCCGTGGCTTCCACCGCACGCTTTTCTTTGCCGGACTGGCAGCCTATGATAATCGATAGTAAATCGTAGCAGGAGTTTACACCGCTATGTCGATTACGCTCACCGAAACGGCGGCCCGGGAAATTAAAGATATTGTAAAAAAACAGGGACTTTCCGCTCAGGCCTGTCTGCGCGTCGGGGTCAAGGGCGGCGGGTGCTCGGGCTTTAGCTATGTCCTGGATTTGACCGAGGACACCACCGACAATGATGAGGTCATGCAGTCGCAGGGAGTCAAGGTGATCTCAGACCGCAAGAGCTATCTATATCTCAACGGCACCGAAATTGATTTCCGCGACGAGGTCATGGGCCGCGGCTTCGTGTTCAAGAACCCGAACGCCACGCACACCTGTGGCTGCGGCTCCTCGTTCAGCGCTTGAACACCGGGATTTATCCCGGTGGACGGTCAGCACGGCTTCCCGTTACGAACCCGAGCGCGGCCGCCTTCACGGGAATTATTCCGGTACCGCTCCTTCCCGGAAGCACCACGACTTTAACCCGGTGAAGGGCCGCGCCCGGAATTCAGGATTGCACCACATCCCCACGGCGCAGCGGGATTGCGCTGGTCTCCCTGCACCGTGTTGAAACACGGTGCTTCCCGTTCCGGCGCCCTGGACCGGCCCGACGGGAATCGCGCTGCAGCGCGAGCACTGCGGCTTCAGCTCGCCGCGCCAGTGGACGGGCAGGACTTTGTCGAGTCGCCTTGAAGTTTCCCGGCGGCGACCTGGTGAACAGCCACGCCCGGAATTCACTACGCCTGCGCAGCGCGACAAACTAACCGATACCCCTTACCCCTCGCCGGGCGGTCACGGCCTTCGCAGAACCTGCGCGTTGCGCCGCCACATTAGCAATTGGGCGCGGCGAAAAGCCCGGCCACGGGTTTGGCGGTCCCAGTCTTCCTGCGTCCAGCGCTGAACCTGATCGAGGTCCACGCGCGGCGCAGGCGCGGTGCAGGCAAAATCGGGCTCATGGGCCGCGAGCGGTTGGCTATTAAACGGGCAAACCGTCTGGCAGATATCGCAGCCGATAAGGTATCCGGCCTTCCGCATAGGCTCCTGAAGCTCGGCGGAAATGTCTCCGCGGTTCTCCAGAGTTTGATAGCTGATACAGCGGGTGGCGTCCATCTGATAGGCCGTTAAAGCCGCGGTGGGGCACGCCTGCAAGCAGCGGGTGCACGTTCCGCATTGATCCAGTTGCACGGTATCAGCGGCCAGTGGCAGCGACAGCAGCAATTCGCCGAGCACGAACCATGAGCCGTGCCGCGGGTGAATGAGCATGGTGTTTTTGCCCAGCCAGCCCAGACCGGCTCGGGCGGCCAGTTCGCGTTCCAAGGGCGGTCCCGTATCGACGTAAATACGGGATTCAAAGGGTTGCGCGTACCATTGGCGCAAAGCGTGCTGAAGTTTTTTGAGCTTGGCCTGCAACCCGCGGTGATAATCCCGCCCCCAGGCATAACGGGCGATGTTGCCCCGCCGAGTGGCGGAAGGCGCCGCCTGATAATACGACATCGCTACGCAGACGATACTGCGCAGCCAGGGAAACCGGCGCCGCAGATCGAGACGGGCCTCCAGATCCCGCGCCAGATAATGCATGTCACCGTGGCGCCCGGCTGCGATCCAGCTGCGAACATAATCCGCATGTGAGTCCGGCCCCGGGGTGGTGATACCGACCAGGTCAAATCCCAATTCCCGGGCGGCGCGCTTGATAAATTCACGGAGCGCTTCCACGGTCGTTCCGAAAAACACGCAAGCCACGACGCCCGGCGGCGGCCCCGGCGGTCGGCGTCATTCGTGACGGTCGGCTCGACGCGCTGCGTCGGGCGGCTTTTCAGCGGCTGCTTTCACCGCCGCCAGCAGATCGGCGGGCGAGGGCTCATCCGGCGTCGGACGGCCGGAGGCCCGCGGGTCGTTCATCATTCCCAGCGCCTCTTCGTTGAGGCGATCCAGGCGCGGGGTGGGAATATCCCGGATCCGCGGTGGACGGGTTACGGCGATCCACCAACGGACCGCGAACCACGCCAGCAACAGGAGCACTACGCCGCCGGCCGCCAGCGCCAACTTCCAATTTTGGCTCAGGACCGCGTTGATAACATTATCCATGGCGTTATCCTTCCCGTAAGCGGATCGGCTGTTCAGCCTATTTTGGCCTGGAGGGATCGTTACTTGCCGCTTTTCTCCACGTTCGCGGGGACTGACCGACGCGCTGGTGGAAGACCGCCGCGAAATATTGGCTGGAGGAAAAGCCGCAGTCCAGAGCCACCTGGGTGATCGGCCGTTCCGGATAGCCACGCAGCATGCGCTGGGCGGCGGTGATGCGGCAGGTTTGAAGATATTGGCGCGGTGTCATATTCGTAAGCTCCTGACAATAACGCGCGAACTGGCTGCGGCCCAGCCTACAGTGTCCGGCCATCGCCTGAAGCGGCCAATCTTCCTGTAGCCGGGCGGGCAGTTCATGGAGGAATAGTTCCACCCGCCGCTGGGCCTCGCCATACGCCCTTACTGGCGCTGCCTGGCGCCGCTGGAGCATCTCCAGCACTGCGACCAGCAGTTCATTGACATGCAACGCCAGCCGCGTGGCCATGTGCGGGCCTGGGGATTGTTCCACCACTTCGCCGAGGCGCTGGAAATAAGTTTCTATTTCCGGCGCCGCTGGCCAGACCGAGCGGTTATTTTCGCTTAGCAGCCGCGTAAGCTCCTGCCGATCCGCGGGCGTGCAAACCAGCCAGTCCGGCCAGCGCCAGGCCTGCTCTGGTCGCCGCACGCCCACGTCCAGAATCAGCCAATACAGCCTGCTGGCCGTAATGTGAGGGGCGCCGACACGGTGCGGCTGCCAGGGACGGCAGATGGTTACGTCGCCCTTGTGCAGCATATGTGTATTCTGATCCACCGCGAAGTTAAGCGTGCCTCGGGCCAGATAGGTCAGTTCCACACCTTCGTTGCGATGCCAGTTTAATCCCCAGGATTGGTGGTGCGCCGCGTTCCAGAAACCGACCGACCGAACTTCGGGCAGCACATGCGGTGACAGGTGCCGGCCGGGGTAACTGCCGCGGGCCAGGGCGGTCAACCGCACCTCGCCGCGGGCCGCCGCGACGCGCAGCGACCGGCAGGTATCGGCGTGGTAAATCGTACCTCCAGCCCTAAGAATAGCGCCGCCGGCCATGGCCGAAATCTCCTTGATATCCAAAATTTACCAACGGTCATTTTGGGAAGATTCTGCCCTTGCCGCGCTTTATAGTCAATGGCTGGATAGAGGATGTGTGACAAGCCCTCTTTAAGGAGATGCTGATGAAACGAATCGTCTTTCACGTCGGCGGGCCGGCGTTCCATCCGGTGGATCAGCAAGCGCGGGCCATCGCCGACTGGCTGGGTGAGCGCTTCGCTTACGCCTGGTACGACGGGGTCGAGGCTTTCGACCATCTGGACGACTGCGACCTGCTGGTGCTGATGGGACTGCATTGGACCGGTATGAAGGCCGAATGGAGTGGCCAAATGGTCTATCGGCCCATGCAGGAAAAGCATCAACAGGCATTTCGCCGGTATGTCGCTTCAGGACGGCCGCTCATCTGTCATCATGGCGCCATCGCCAGTTACGACGATTGGCCAGGTTTTGGTGGGCTGATCGGCTTTACCTGGCGCTGGGGCTTAACGACGCATTCGCCCTTCGGCGATTACACCATACAGGTCCGCCCGACGGGCCACCCCGTGATCCAGAATATTTCAGATTATCGCGTGCAGGATGAGCTTTACTACAACGTGCAGGTGGCCGCCGAATTCAATCCGGTCATTCACGCGGATGTCGAATGGAGCGCCGTGCGCCGCCCCATGGTTTTGACCGCGGAAGGCGGTCGCATTGCCGGGGCGGGTAAAGTGGTTTATCTGGCCAACGGCCACGATATGCGGGCATTTGAGTGTCCGGCGTTGCGCCAGCTCTGGATGAATACGGTGAACTGGTGTTGGAACGGGTGAAAACTGGTGGGACGATTCGCGGTGCCACCAAGAAGGAGAATCGAACATGGAGAAAAAATACACGGCGGCGATCATCGGCGCTGGCGCGCTGGTCGGAAGCGGTAAGAAAGGCGGCGGGCATCAAATCGGCTACACGCACGCGGCGGCCTACCAAGGGCAGCCTCGGGTCAAGCTGGTCGCCGTCGCGGATATCCATGCGGAAAATCGGCACGCTTTCCAGCAGAAGTTCGGCGTGGAAAAGGGGTTCACCGATTACCGTGTGCTGCTCCGCGAGTGCCGGCCCGATTTGGTCAGTATCTGCACCTATGTGGGTTTACACCACGAGATGATCATCAGCGCTGCGCGGGCGGGGGCTAAAGGCATTTTCTGCGAAAAGCCGTTTATAACCAGCCCCGTAGCGCTCGCTGACGTGCAACGCCAAGCGCAGGAAACCGGCGTAAAAATCACGGTGGCGCATATTCGCCGGCATCTACCGGCATTTATCCGCGCCAAAGAACTGTACCAGTCCGGCGCGGTGGGGCAGCCGTTGATGTGTATTGGCGGTATCGCCGGCTGGGACCTGTCCGAATGTGGTTCCCATTGGCTGGATATGTTCCGCTTTTTCCATCATGACCGTCCGGTACGCTGGGTATTTGGCCAGGCGCGGGTTCGCAGCCTGCGCGGTTACGGTCACGCCATGGAAGATCACGCCGTGGCGTATTTTGAATTCGACGGCGGTGGAAAGGGCATCTTGGACGGAGGCATGGCCATGAACGGCCCCTGGACCATGACGCTGGTCGGCACGGAGGGAACCATTCGTATCCAGCGCGAAGACACCGTGGTGCTCGATACCGTCACCGGCCGCAAAACCGAGACCTTCCCGGCGGATGGCGCCTATATCTATATCTGGCGAAAAATGGTTAGCGATTTGATCGATTGGATCGAGGGCGGCGCCGAGCCGGTAACCGGGCTAACCAACATGGCCCAATCCGCGGAGCTTAATTTAGCCGCCTATATCAGTGCGCTGCGCGGCGACCGTATCGACTTGCCGCTGTCCGGCGCTGCCGCCGCCATCGACCAATGGCCGGTGGAACTGCTGGCGCAGCGGCACAGGCTGCCACGCAAAAACGAAGGATCAGGCCGGAAGTGAGGTGGCGGCCACCTGACCAGCAACCAGAAACCCAAAACCAGAAATCGTAAATCCTGAACCAGGAAACCAACCCCTGCATCGCGAAAGGAGCTTTATCATGGCAAAAGTCGGCATTGGCATCAACCTGGAATTCGTCCGCCACGACGATAAACCATTTGAATGGGGTGTCGAAAAGGCCGCGGCGCTCGGTTACGAATACGTCGAGCCGATGGTGCATTGGGGCCGCGAACTGCTCAGCGAAGCGGGCTACTTCCACAGCGTTTCGATGCTGGATGATCCATACCGCATCAAACGGGCCTGCGCGAAAGCCGGCGTGAAACTTTCAGGCCTTTCCGCGCATACGCCGCTGGTGAAGCCGGAAATCGGAGTGGAATATCTCAAGCAGGCGGTGCGGTTCGCCGCCGAATGCGGGGCTCCGGTGGTCAACACCGACGAGGGGCCCAAGCAGGCCTGGACCAGCGAAACCGAAGATTTTGTGCTGATGAAATATACGCTGCACGAAGCCGCCATGCTGGCCGAGAGCCGGGGCATTTGGATAGGCCTGGAGCCGCACCAGCAGTATTCCAAACAGCCGGATGGATTGGACCGTATCCAGGCCCTGGTCAAATCACCGGCGATCGGCATTAATTTCGATACCGGCAACAGCTACCTGTGCGGCCAGGATCCTTATGCCTGGCTTCAGCGCGTGCGGGATCGGTTGGTGCACGTGCACGCCAAGGATATTTCCGTGTCCCAATCTGGCTCCGAGCGAGGCAAAGTAACCGGCACGCCCGTCGGCTGCGCCTGCGGCGCGGGAGTTATCGACTGGAAGCGTGTCATCGCCATCTGCCGCGCCAGCCAGCGCGACCTCGTTTTAAGCGTGGAATGTGGAACCGTGCCGCAGGCCGAGGCCAGCCTTCGGCACTTGACGAGACTGCTGTAGATAGATGCTTCAGCACGATGGTTTGATGCGCCAAGGTACCAGGAATCCTCAAACCGCCGGGGGAGCTGGTGGCATCGGTAGAAGCGCCTTGTTTATGTACTGGCGTTATCCCGGTAGTCCGCGCGTTTTGGAACGCCGACGCGTTTACCCGCGCAGGGTGCCTTACGCCGCGGAGAGTTGACACCACCGGGTTGTCCGAAGATGGTATGCTCGAAACGCCGGGCAAGGAACTCGCACCCATGAAAGAATACTTGGATCTGGTCAGGTTGGTTTTGGATCACGGCGTGCGCAAACCCAGCCGCACGGGGGTGGATACGCTGTCGTATTTTGGGGCGTTTTACCGGGTGGATCTGGCGGCGGGCTTTCCGCTGCTGACCACCAAAAAAGTCAATTACGCCGCGGTTTTGCGCGAATTGCTCTGGTATTTGTCCGGGGAAGAACATATTCGCCATCTGCGCCGCTACACGAAAATCTGGGACGCCTGGGCGGATGAGCGCGGTGAACTGGAAACCGCCTATGGCCGCTATTGGCGGCGTTTTCCCCATCCCGTGCAGCCCAGCCACGCCCCTCTGGTGGAAACCGGGCAAGTCACCGCTCCGGTGGAGGAAATCGATCAGATCGCTTATGTGATTGAGGAAATCAAACGCAACCCGGCCAGCCGCCGCCTGGTGGTCAGCGCATGGGAGCCGGGCAACGCCCAGCGCAGCAAACTGCCGCCGTGCCATTACAGCTTTGTGTTTCAAGTGCTCGGCGGGAAACTGAATTGCCATTTATCGCAGCGCTCCGGCGACGTAGCGCTGGGGATACCCTTCAATTTAGCCTGTTACGCCACCTTAACCCAAATGATCGCGCAGGAATGCCAGCTGGAGCTGGGCTGGTTCGCCCACAGCATTGTCGATGCGCATATTTACGTCGCCGCCGCCGGTTCACCCACCGCCGCCTTTGACCATGTGGCCGGTTTGCGGGAACAACTCGCCCGTGCTCCCCGCCGCCTGCCGCGGCTCAAGATCGCCCGTAAACCGTTCGCGCAACTTACTTTTGAAGATTTTTCGCTGCAGGACTATGATCCCCATCCCGCGATCACGTTCAAGGTGGCGGTCTGAACAGGCAGTTTTCCGTTGGAAGTTTTCGGTTTTCAGGGGGCGTGAAACATTCCCAAAAGCTCAACGCCAAGCGGGGAAATCATCCGGCCCGGTTCGGTGGGCAGCGCTGCAGGGCGCCGAGGGTGAAGCCCCCGGGACCGAGCAAGCCCATGGCTACAATGACCACCAGAAGACTCAGCGGGTATTCGCAGCCGCCGGTCACGACGCTGAACCCGCCATGGTGCGCCGAGACCACGGTTGCCACCAGCATATTAAAGCCCAGCGGCACCGCGCTGATCCGCAAACCCGATCCTAAAAGGAATATCAGCCCGCCGAAAAATTCAGCGCACCCGCTTAGCACCGCGCTGATGTACGGATAGGGCAAGCCCATATGGGAGAAGATCGTGGCCACGCCCGCCAGACCAGGCCCTCCAAAGAGGCCGAACAGTTTCTGCGAGCCGTGGTAAAGGAAGATGGCGGCGACTGCGAGACGGATCAGCAGCAACGCGCTGTCCTGCACCCGAGTGGTCTTCGCGCCGGTTGAAGTCATCAGGGTTTTCCGAAGCCTGTCAGCTCTGAGTTATTCCATGGCTAATTGTAGGCATGGAACAGGGCCAGGTCGATGACCTCCCGGGCGCCGCGGGTGTGGCCAGATTTTGTGGCAAGGACGTGCCGACGGACGGCATAAATGCCGCCACTAAGACGGTTGGGAATTTGGCACTATCACTGATGACCGGCATTGGCCAATAAATCCGGCCACACCTGGGGCTGCGACTTCGGGGGTTCTTTATTTTAAATTTGGCGAAAGTGGTGTAATCTAAGTACCAGCGCAAAATGGCCGCGGCTTTTGCACTACAGCGCAAGGTCGCAGAAAATTGCCGTTTTCAGGATGGCGGGGGCGTCCCAAACGACCAAGAAGCCGCCAATTCTCTAGCTCGTGGCCTGCACCGAGGGCGATCTTGTGCTGCGGTATTAGCTGGTTCGCCGCCGCGGCCAGGCCAGGCCGTGGCTTTACGATTCCGCTTGAAGAGGACTTCGCATGGGCGTGGAGAGTGCCGCAATCAGAGCCATGGCCAAGCCGGGTGCAGAAGAGTTTTCCCGCCTGGCCCGGCCGGGGGCGATCATTCCCGTTTATGTCACCATCGCGGGGGATTGCCTGACCCCGGTGACCGCGTACGAGCGTCTGGCGGCACGGTCTGAATATTCGTTTCTGCTGGAGTCCGTGGTCGGCGGTGAACGCATCGCGCGTTACTCATTCCTCGGCGCCGCGCCGCGCACACTTATCCAGGCCATCGGTCATCAGGTCACCGTGGAGGACCGCCGCGGGCGTCAGCCGGTTCGGCGCCACCTGCATTCCCCGGATCCGTTGCACGAACTGGAGAATCTGCTGGGACCGCCCCGCGCGATAGCTATGCCGGGTTTGCCGGCGTTCATCGGCGGCGCGGTCGGCTACGCGGGCTACGATACCGTGCGTTATCTGGAACCGGAGAAGCTCGCCGCGCCTCCGCCCGATACGCGCCACTTGCCCGACTTGCTGTTTGGCATCTACGACGAGCTGGTGATCTTTGATCACGTCCAGAAGACGATTCTGCTGGTCGCCTGTGCGCACCACGACGGTTCAGACCAGGCGGGGATCTACGCCGCCGCTCTGGAGCGTTTGCAGGATCTGCGCGCCGCGTTGACCCCGGCGTCTCCGCTGCGGCTGGATCTCGTCGATCTCGCGGATCAGCGCCGACCGGCCTGGCAAAGCAACTTTACGCGCTCCGATTTCGAACAGGCCGTGCGGGAGGCGAAGCAGTACATCCAGGCCGGCGACATTTTTCAAGTGGTGCTTTCGCAGTGTTTAAGCCTGACCAGCCGGGCCCATCCGTTCGCCATTTATCGGGCTTTGCGCATGATCAATCCTTCGCCGTTCATGTTCTATCTGGCCGCCCCGGGTTGCACGCTGGTCGGCTCCTCGCCGGAAATCATGTGCCGTGTGGAAAACGGCCTGATCACCAACCGTCCGCTGGCCGGCACCCGGCGGCGCGGCGCCACGCCCCAGGAGGATCAACGTCTGGAACAGGAGCTGTTGGCCGACGCCAAGGAACGGGCCGAGCATGTGATGCTGGTGGATCTGGGCCGCAACGATGTCGGCCGCGTGGCGCAACGCGGCACGGTGCGCCTTCGTGACGTGCTGACCGTGGAACGCTACAGTCACGTCATGCACCTGACGACCAATGTCACCGGCCAGCTGGAGCGCGGGAAAACCTGCCTGGACGCGCTGCGCATGACGCTGCCGGTCGGCACCGTCAGCGGGGCGCCGAAGATTCGCGCCATGCAGATCATCGATGAGCTTGAACCGACCCGCCGCGGGCCTTACGGCGGCGCGGTGGGATATATCGATTATTCTGGAAATATGGATACGTGTATCGCTCTGCGCACCCTGGTGATCATGCCCACCGAGCCTACGTGCCGGTCCAACCCGGCCGGGGGCGCTGCAGCGCCAGGGCCGGGACTTCCGGAGGCGCGCGACGCAGGCGTGGTCGCGGGCCCGGCAGAAGCGGTGGGCGCAGCGCCGCCATCCTCCAGCGCCGCCTGGCGTGTTGATTTGCAGGTCGGCGCCGGCCTGGTGGCCGATTCCGTGCCCGCGAACGAATATCAAGAAACTCTCAACAAAGCGGCCGGTCTGCTGCAGGCGGTCGCCCTGGCGGAAGCCGTGCCAGCGTAGGTTTTGGGTTATAGTTTTCAGGGATTGGGGAAGAAAAATAAAGGAAAAAGGAAAACCACACCCAGCGGGGGAAGCGGAAAAACAAAAACCTCATTCAGCTTTACTTTTTACTTCCTATTTTCGCCAGGGCCTCCACCTGCCGAAAGCTGGCTCGCTGAAAAGTGAAGCGATGGCTGGCCAGCAGCGTCCGCGCGGCCGGGCTTTTCAGAAAAGTTCGGATCGCCTTGACGCCCACGAACCCACCGGCCGGTAAAATGTTCGCGGCCTGCTGGTTCCCCGGAACCAACAGGGGCTGAACGATCAATTGGCCGCCTTGGAGTGTTATCCGGCCGATTACGTAGTAGCTCAACAGGCCGGTGCGGCGCGCCTCGGCCAGTCGCTGTCGAAGGACCGCGCTTGGGTACGCCACCTTACCGCGGCTTAGGTCGGCGTTAAATGTTCGCGCATTCGCCGGTGTCAGGAACGCATCCGGCGAAAACACCTCACCCTGCATGAGGCGCTCGCCGCCGACGGTCACTGGCCACACTTTCACCAATACGGCTTGCAGCGGCTGGCGGAGATTCAGATACAGCACCACTAGGTCGGCCCGCGTGCTGAAAGGATAAACCGCGGCGCAGATCGGTGGGGCGCCTTTTTTAACGACCTGAACCCAAAACCCCAGCCATGACCACTTCAGTGCGACTTTATGGGGCGCCGCGACCGGCGCGGAAAAGGGCAGCGGCGGCGCGCACGCCGATAGCAGCAATGAAAGGCCTCCAAGCACGGTCCCGACGGTTCCGAGGTGCAAGCGGCCGCCGGCGCGGAAACCCCGGCGCAAGTTACTGCCCATGCCAATTCTCCAAGACGGTTTCCTTTTATCCTAAAGCCGGGCGGCTCGCCCCGCAACGAGTCGCCGCAGGCCCTGCCGCTGACGAGCCTGATTTTCTGGTAAGCGGCGGGTGTGGCCAGAATTTGTGGGCCATGTAGCAGGTCGAAGATCCGCCCCGGTGGACGCACTCGGGCGTGACAATGTTTCGGGGAGGGGGCGGGAAGGGCGCACCGCCCACCACCTTCCGGGGGTTGGGGTTGGAAAATGGGGCGAGGAGTTTTGCCCGCATCGGCTCGCCGCAGGCGACTAAACTTAGGGACATCGCCGGCTACGTGACACTGGTTTCGAGGAGGCGGGGTTGGGGATCGCCGGAGAATCCCGCTCCCCGAAAAATTGCCACCCCCACGCACTCCGACGGGCCGGCCTCTTCTGTTGCGGCAACGCGTCGTGTCACGGTAGCGCATTCCGACGGGCGGCTGCGACAGGATCGTGCCGCTTACGCCCCCCCCGATTCCAGCCACACCCTGAGCTGCGAAATCCTTACGGAACCATTCGCCTCGCTTGAGCCGGGAGATTACAATCGAATAAGGGACGGTTGTTGTCGCAGGCGCTCGTAGCTCAGTTGGATAGAGCGGCGGTTTCCTAAACCGCAGGGCGTGGGTTCGAGTCCCACCGGGCGCAGTTGCAGATGTTCTGCATGGTTATTGACCTTTCCGCACCTGGTCCTCGCGTGGCCATGACTTCATCCGGCGCTATGGAATGATAGGGAACTCTGCCCTCGTGCACCGAGCGCGCTGATACTGGGGGGTATGTCCTTTCGCCAGGCTCGCCCGTTTTCGTCAGCGCGCGCACCAGTTGAACGGACGGCGAAACCGACAGGCTATCCGTGCCCGTCTTGAGCGCTGCGGCGGTTTGGACTTGTCACCGAAGAGGGCGACTCCACAAGGCTCGCCGGCGGGCGAGGGGCGACGCGAGCGACGGCTCCGGGCGGGGCAGGTGATCCAGCGCCCCGCTGGTGTCCGCCACGCCCACGTGAAAGTAGACGGCAAAGGTCAGTTTTGGATCTGAATGTCGTACCGGCTCTTGGCAGACCTTCACCGTGGCGTTGCTCTTGACCAGCCGGGTGATGTACGTATGCCGCAGGCTGTGAAAATCGGCGTAGCAGCCGGCATCAGCGGGGTGGGCACAACGCGGCGGGGACGCAACCAAATTCCTAGAGCGTGTTATGAACTATTGAACAGCAGCCGCGCGAGCATCAGGCAGGCGAAAGCGGCGAAATGCAACCCCATCAGCGTCCGCGGAAGCCGTTCGTAATCCTTGGCCA
>JAKCCC010000019.1 GCA_021838985.1 Planctomycetota bacterium | reverse complement strand
GGGCCGGTGATAATGGCCGAAGCGATCACGCCGGTAAAGACCGATATCCACGCCGACGATGCAGCCGTGCTTGGGTTCCGCCGCCGCCGTGGGGTAGCGGGCGGCCGCCGCGGGAGGAGGTTTAAACGACGGCGTCGTCGGGGCCAGGGCATCCAACAGGGCCTGGCGATCAGGAAAAACCGCGTGCGGATTTAAGCTTTCGACAAACCTTAGATCGCGATCAGCGCGATCCAGGGCGTAAAGGGCCTGCCGGTAATCCTCACGGGTAATCACCTGCCAATGGCGCCGCCAATATGCGAACCACGCCGAGGCGGGAATAGGTTTCAGGGCCAGCAGCGCGGTGCGGCGACGACGCAGCCGACGGATGGCCGCTCTGAGCCGCCGTTGGGCCTGCGCTACGAGCCAGCCGGTGGTGACTGGAAAAGCCAGGGGTCCTAAATCCCGCAGCGCTTCGCGCGGGGCCTGGTGCTGCCAGAACAGGCTGGCCCCGAAATCGCTCACCTTGGACTTGCCGGCCGGGTCAATACCCATAATCTGCACGTAGGTGTTGGCCCCATTGATTCCGAACTCGGGCAGATTCAGCAGCCCATAGGCGGTAATCACCGGCGTACTGGCCCGCACCTGCGGCAACTGGCGGAGTTTTCGCTGTAACTGACGGTAATAGGGAAAGCCCGCCATACTCTGGCTGCCGATCACCACATCGCCCATCAGGCCGCGACCGGCGGTGCGCACCCGGTTGACAAAACCGGTCATGATGCTGTTCACGACGATGAGCATCAGCACACACAGCCACACGGCCAGGATGGGGAAAATAACGATGCCCTTGCGGGTCAGATACCGAAAGCACAGAAAGAGTTTGTACATATGGTTACGCCGGTCGCAGCAGGGGGAACAGCACCACGTCACGGATGCTGGTGCGGTTCAGTAGAAGCATCATCAGTCGGTCGATGCCGATGCCCAGACCGCCAGCCGGGGGCATACCGCAGCTTAAGGCCGTCAGAAAATCCTCATCCATGCGGGCCATGGATTCTTCCGGTTTCAGCCCGGCCAATTGCGCCTCCAAGGTTTGCCGCTGTACGAACGGATCGTTTAACTCGGTATACGCGTTGGCCAGTTCCATGCCGCCGGCGTATAGTTCAAACCGCTCGGCAAGATGTTCCTGACCGGCCTTGCGCCGCGTCAACGGGCAAAGCCCGGCCGGATAATCGGACACAAACACCGGTTGCCCGCTCTGCTGCAGCACCGGTTCCACACACTGATCAAATAACTCGCCGCGGAGCACGTCGGGATCTTTCACGCCAGCGTCTGAAATCCGCCGCGCCTCCGCGCAGCGCCGCACCGCGGCGAGGTCGGCCATATCCACGCCCACGTGGCGCTGGAAAAGCTCGCCATAGCCGCGGCGTTCAAATGGCGGCGTAAAGTCGATCATACGCTGGCCATAGGGCAGCTGAAGGCGCGCCGGCGGCGTTTCCACCCCGGGATGAAGCTCGCGCCAGCGCCACCGCGCCAGATGGCAGAGCAGTGTTTCCGTCAGTTCCATCATACCGGCCAGATCGCTGTAGGCCTGATACAGCTCCAACATCGTGAATTCAGGATTGTGGCGGGTGTCCAGGCCTTCGTTGCGGAAATTCCGGTTGATTTCAAACACCCGCTCCAGCCCGCCGATCAGCAGGCGTTTTAGATATAATTCGGGGCTGACCCGCAGGTATAGATCCAGGTCCAGGGCCAGATGGTGGGTGCGAAAAGGCCGGGCCGCCGCCCCGCCGGCGACCGGTTGCATCATGGGCGTTTCCACCTCCAGGAAACCCCGCCCCTGGAGAAATTCCCGGATGCCGCGCACCAGGCGGCAGCGCCCGAGGAATACCTCCAGCGATTCCGGATTGACCATCAGGTCCAGATGCCGCTGGCGGTAGCGCAGTTCGGTATCGGTTAAGCCGTGAAATTTGTCCGGCAGCGGCGCCAGCGCCTTGCACGCCAGGCCGAACCGGTCGGCCCACAGCGTGATTTCACCGGTTTTAGTGTGGCCAATTTTGCCCCGAAACCATGCCAAGTCGCCCAGTTCAAGCAATTTGGCTTGGGACCATTGGGACTCCAGCAAGGACCGGGCCAAACCCACCTGGATCCGCCCCGTCCAATCGGCAATCGTGATAAAGATGAGCTTGCCGATGTCGCGAAGCAGCAGGATGCGCCCCGCGAGGCCAGCGCCCGGACCGCCGTCATGCGGCGTGTCGGCGGTATGCAGTCCCCGCGCCGCGGCGATCGATAACAAATCATCGATCCGGCTGCCGAACGGATTCACCCCGGCCGCCTGCCATCGGCGGAGCCGCTCCAGGCGGTCTTTATATTGCGGATTATCGGAAAACATCACGGCCCCAGCTTGGGCAGTACGGCGGTTAAATCGGTAAGGTTTTTGATGACGTGATCCGGCCACTTTCGCCGCGCCGGTGAGACCGCATGCCCATCGCGTTTCCAGACCGTTTTCATCCCCACCCGCCGGGCGCCCTTGATATCCGTTCCGATCAGGTCACCGACAAACACCGCCTGCTGCGCCGTCACGCCCAGATGGCCCAGCGCGGTTCGGAAGATCTCCGGATGTGGCTTGCGATAGACGGTGTGGGAAGAATAGACACGAATCGGAAAATATTGGAGCAATTTCTCCCGTTCCAAATGCCGATCCAGGCAATAACCGGGAGCACAGGTGTTCGAGACAATGGCCAATTTCAGGCCGCTGCGACGGAACGTTTCGAGCATGGCGTGGGTGCCCGGTTCCACGGTGGCGTGCTGCGCCACCGGCTGGTACCACATCCACGCCAGCGTCCGCAGATCAGCCGTCGGCAGGCCGATCGCGAACTTTTCCAGGACCCCGATCATCACATCCATGGCATTGAAATCGCGCCGCCGCAAATTCGACCAGATATAGCGGCGCTTAAACGCCCGGAGATTGGCGCCGGCGTAGATGTCGAACGGCGGGGCGGAAATACCCTGGGCGTGCAGATATTGCCAAGTATCCCGGGCGCCGACCCAGAACAGCTCCCGCGGTTGAACGTCCGCGAAATGCAGCAAGGTACCCGCTAAATCAAACAAAATGGCCTGAACCATGGATAATCCCAATTGTCGCGGCCCCCATCGCCAGGCCGTGGCCCCTTCCAGTTGTCCTATTGTAATCAGTTTGGGCCTTTTCGCCATGCCGAATTCCGTGGGCCACAACCTTGGGCGTAGCCAGACTTTACCGGAGCGGATCTGGCAAGACTTGCCAGCGGGGCGTAAACCGGGGCTGGTTCGGGGTCCTGTCCCGGTGCGGGAATTGTCCGCACCGAAGCACGGTATTCGAGGAGAAAAACCCGGGTGCGGCACTTGTTCTGGGGAGGGTATTGATATAAGATAAGGCCATTCCAATCGCGTGATTGCGTTACTTTTTAGGCGGGCCAGGGACCAACCCAACGAGTTATAGCTATGGCCGGGAGACATGCCATGCGACCTTTCTTCAGGTTATTGATCGCGGTGGTGTTTGGTTTTTGCGCTGGCGGATGCGCCATGCAGCCACCGTATGGGCCGAATGGCGGTTATGGTGCCGCGCCTGCGTTCGAGGGCTATGCGGGCCAATACGCGCAGCCGGCGCAGTCGGAGCCTCTAACAGCAGCGCAAGCGGCACAGTTGGCGGCCGACGCGATGGCATCCGAAGGTGGATATGCAATGGCAACGCTGCAGTCGGATGCGGAACGGGGCGACGCTGAGGCGCAGCAATACCTTGGTCTGTTTTATCAGGCCGAATGGCAACAAACGCATATGATGCCGTACCTCGCAGGGTCGGTTGCGTGGACGCACCGTGCGGCGAAGAAAGGGATGCCCTTGGCACAGTACAACTTGGCGCTGATGCACATGGACGGAAACGGCACCAAGCATAGCCTCCGCCGCGCAGTATATTGGATGAAACGGTCCGCAGCGCAGCAGGATTCCGACGCGCAATACACGCTGGGGATGTGGTACTTGGGCGAAACGCGAGGCCTTGCCAAAAACCTGTCACGCTCTTTTAAGTTGTTTCGGGCGGCCGCGAAGCAAAACAATCCCTTGGGAGAGTATTACCTGGCCTCGGCCTATCAAAACGGATCGGGCACGGCGGCAAATGTATTGAAGGCCGGCTACTGGATGCATAGGGCGGCGGCGGCGGGGGTTGTCGGGGCACAGAACGCGCTGGCGGCCGCGCGGGCGCCGGGCATCGGTGCTGCGCCGCGTGCGACGGCAAATACATCGGTTGCGGTCGCTGCCGCGGACAGTATCGCCGCAGCCGCCCCCCAACCGCAGTTACGGCCACTGCATGTACGCCCTGCGTTGATTGGCCGGTTTTCGGTTAGCGCAGGGGTTGCTCCGCGTTGGGACGAATATGTGCCGCCGCACACGAGGGTGTTGTTAACACCTGCGGCCCTGGAACATCTGTGCCAATCAATTAACCGGCTTCCCATCACGCTGGAGCGCGCGAAAAACGGCGGATATACGACGTTCGCCGGGGCGGTGGTGGCCAAGAATCCGGAGATCACCATGCCCTTCGACAGGTTTTCCAGCGCCGCACCTCAAAAATATGATATCAATGCGCTAAGCTACATGATGTTGCAGATCCACCGGTTCGTAAGCCGGAAATTTTACCGCTATAACATCGGCGACATCGTGATGCTTAAGTCGAGTGGACTTGCGCCGTTAAGATCATCGCGCACGCCACCCTACGACAACGACGAGATCCTGATGCTCAAGTCGATCCGCCTGGTCGGGCCGAAAGGCTTTCAGGATTTTCACAGGGCGTCGCCGAACCATCCAAGCGCGTTGACTACGGGAGCTTGGGTAGTGGTACTGCTACCGCGGGCTCCATTTGCGCCGGATACAACGGAAAAGCAATTTAGCCGACATTGTCGATGGTACCTCCAACATTTCGTAACCCCGTTCCAGGGAGTGACTGCACTCACGGGGGGCTTGAACCTCAACTGGGCAGCCGACATTTCGCCCAATTCGACCAATTTTCCGGCGTCGGAGGTTTATCGGCCTTCATCGCTACTGCGGCGGGAGGCCATGCACTGGGACGGGAAATCAATGCCACGCAAGAAGCTCTTGCGCCTGGCCCATGACGGCAATCGCATCGCGCAATTCGAGTTGGGCATCAATACGCATCCGCCCTCGGGGGCCGTGCCTTGGGTACAAACCCAGCCACCGCTTCCCACTGTGCGCGGGATGCGCCGCTTGCGCAATGAGGCCCAGCATAGTTGGATGGCCCTCTATCAACTCGACACTTACGCCGGTTTGTCGCGCGATTGGTATGAGTCAAGGATCAAGCCCTGGATGGTAACGGCCGCGCGCTACTACATGGGAACACTGTCTGATCCGCGGCGGACGCTTAATGAGCGGGTGGCGCCGAAAAACGCCCTTTGGGCCGAAAAATGGTATCAATGGGCCAATCCCTCGTCGCCGACCCCCGTGGCTGAGCGGAGGGCCTATGGCGGAATGCACGGACGTCTCAAATACGGAGCTGAAACATGGCACTTCTGGAAGCTGGCGCAACAGGCGCTTAGGCCCTATATCTACGTCAGGGGACGGCCCGGCGGAGGTCGAAGTGCGCCTCTCGGGTACGAACGCGGAAGAAAACTTAGAGCCTATCTCAACCGGCTGCGCGGCGGAGGCGGTCGCGGTCTCCATTAGGATCAAAACACCCCATTTCAACGCGGTGAACGGCGCGCCGGCGCCAACGTTGCGGCCTTGATCCCCATTGAGGAAGGTCCCTACATGAAACGCCGTTTAACTGCCGACGAGAAAGAAAGTCTGAAAAAGCTGCTTGATTCAGATCAGGCGATCCCGGTCGAGTTCCTGCCATTGCTTTTTCCTTGCGGTGACGGAACCACCGGCGAGCGGGAAAACAAGTTCCGCGACAACACCAAGCGGCTGCCGAGCAATGCTTGGACGGCGTTCCCGCAGCGGGCAAGCTCTGCTCCAATTCCAGCTCGCGAGGTTCAGGCCGCGTGGGCGTGGCGGCGGGAGATCTGGCACGTCCACTTCGGGTGCGCCGAACTGCTGCACCGGGCCTACAGGAGTTACACCGTCGGCTGGTATGCGGACGCGAATGGCTGGAACGACATGTCGCGCAATCTGCTACGGTATGGCCTGCTTGTGGGGGCGTTAACCCTTCATAATGGATTCGAAGATCGCATCGCGCAGCTCGCCAACGCTCTGCTCGCCAGCCCACTGGACGAAGCCAAGGTGAGTTTCAGGACCATTTTCGTTGATCAAGGCCTCCCGCGCACCTGGGAGGCCGCCCGTCGGGTTGGGCGTGATGCCTCTTTCAAAAAGGTTCACGACCTCGCAAACGAGGTGAAGCATCGTTGGACGGGTGAATTTGTGCTGCATTTTGAGAAACCACGTGAAAAACTTGCACGGCTGCGCGCGGCGTCAATCCCGACCTACGAGCAACCCGGCCTCCCTCTTCCTGGCGATTCTTTCCTACCGCCCAACTGGAAGCCGTCCATTGCGCCGGAAACCGGGGACATGCCCGGCCGCATTGCGGAACAGGTTCAAAAGTCCCTGGCCAATCTCGACGCCATTTGCGAACTGCTGCAAAAATCGCACAATCTGCTCGTGGACTTGGCGCTTTGCCTCGACACAGAAATTAACTGGCCGGCACGGGGCCTGCAGCCGATGCAGTCGCCGGCGACTACCTCCGGCTGCAACCCGGCCGCCTATCGCGTAAAATCACTGTCGCCCAACGGGGAGGCCGGCTGATCGCGACGCGCCGGCATCAAGGGGACAGGGGATGGCTCTTACCGACCAAGAGAAGGAACAGATCAAGGCGATGATCGACCGCGGCGAAAAGCTGCCGGCCAGATACAAGAGCCTGCTGTTTGCCGACGCCCCGGAAGTGGAGTTGGTCTGGCAGGGCAAAACCAGCGAAGTCACCAGCGTGGTGCTGCCGTTTCAATCCATTGAACAAATTGACGAGCCGCGCCAGGAAACCGGTAAGCCGGTGGATCACCTTTTCGCCGCCGATAGGCGCGGCCGCCAGAGTGGCGGCTGGACCAATAAATTAATCTGGGGCGACAATAAACTGGTGCTCTCCAGTCTGAAAAACGGCCCGCTGCGCCAAGAAATTGAAGCCGCCGGCGGCCTGAAACTCATCTACATTGATCCGCCGTTCGATGTCGGCGCCGATTTTTCGGTTAACTTGGAAGTCGGCGATGGTGAAATCCTGACCAAAGAGCCAAGCGTGATTGAAGAACTGGCTTACCGCGACACCTGGGGCCGCGGAACCGATTCCTACCTTTCCATGATGTACGAACGGTTGAAGTTGATGCACGGCCTGCTGACGGAGGATGGAAGCATTTACGTGCACTGCGACTGGCGCGTGAACAGCGCGGTGCGTTTGGCCATGGACGAGATCTTCCGTCCTGAGAATTTCCTGAACGAAGTCGTGTGGTGCTACAAGGAACGGGAGAGAACACTGGATTTTTACAACCCGAAACACGACGCAATCTACTTCTACGCCAAGAATCGAGCTGCGCGCGGCCGGCCCTTCAACTGGTCGAGCGCCGCATCCGAGTACTCGATAGTGACAAGGGGCAAGTTCAAATTCGACGATGACGACGGAAAAGGGCCGTACCAGATACGTGGCAGGAACCTGCAAGGAAGTCCTATCCGGGCGGCTGATGGTTTAAGTCGAACGGATGAAGCAAAGTATCCCGGCCTTACCTACCGCGACTACTTGGCCCAGCGTGAGGGGGTAGCGCCACGTGACTGGTGGGAAATTTCCATCATTAACAAGGCCTCCGAAGAAAGGCTTTACTACCCCACGCAAAAGCCGCAGCAACTGGTAGAGCGGATTCTGGCTGTGTCGTCCAACGAAGGCGACCTCGTTGCCGATTTCTTCTGCGGCTCCGGCACCACGCTGGCCGTGGCCGAAAAACTTGGCCGTAAATGGATCGGCTGCGATTTGGGCCGTTTCGCCATTCACACCACCCGCAAACGCCTGATCGGCGTGCAGCGGGAATTAAAGGCCGCCGGGAAACCCTACCGTAGTTTTGAAATCCTGAACCTGGGCAAATACGAACGCCAATATTTTGTCGGCATCGATCCCACGCTGCCGGAGGCCCAGCGTCGCGTGCAGGCGCTGCAGCGTGAGGAGCATTATCTGACGCTGATTCTGACGGCCTACCAGGCTGAACGGCTCTTTCAGATGCCGCCGTTCCATGGCAAAAAAGGAGCCGCCCTGGTGGTGGTCGGCCCGGTGGATGCGCCGGTGACGCAGAGCCAGGTGCGGGAACTGGTGGAAGAATGCCGCCGGAAAAAAATAGCCAAAGTGGACGTATTGGGCTTTGAATTTGAAATGGGCCTGGTTCCCGTGGCCCAGGATGAGGCCAGGGGAAAAGGGATAAGCCTGAGTCTGAAGTATATTCCCAAGGATGTCTTCGACCGCCGGGCCGTCGAACGCGGACAGGTGAAATTCTATGACGTGGCCTACGTGGAGCTTAAACCGGCGGTCGAAAAACTCAAAGCGCAGGTGCGATTGACCGATTTCGGCGTGTTTTACCGGCAGGATGATCTGGATTCGCTCGGCGAAACGCTCAAGCCCGGCGGCGGCAAGGTGACGGTGGCCAACGGCCAGGTGGTAAAGATGATCAAGGACAAGCAGGGAGTCGTCACGCGGGAGGTATTGACGAAAAAGTGGACCGACTGGATTGATTATTGGGCGGTGGATTTCCACTTCGGAAGCCGGCCGGAGGTGATGCGGGTGCGCAGCCAGGACGGCGGCGAAACAGAAATGCCCACGGGGAATTTTATCTTTGAAAACGAATGGCAAAGCTTTCGCACCCGCAAAGACCGCAAATTGGAGCTGGCCAGCGGCTGGCATGAATACGATAAGCCAGGCCGGTATAAAATAGCGGTCAAGGTGATTGATATTTTCGGCAACGACACCACCAAAGTGGTGGAGGTGAAGGTGTGAAAGCAAGTGAACATTCAACTCGACAATCTCGGCGTTGACACAAAAAGCTTTCACTGGCTTGCCGATATCTGGCACCACTGCGAGGCGCTGCGGGGTCAATGGATTGATGTCGATTTTTCACGGACGACATGGCTCGACGGCTGCATGTGCGCGGCACTGGGCGCGATTTTATATCGTATCCAGGAACGATCGAACTACCTATTGCTAAACCGCACGGTGTCCAAGGTGGGACTGCTTTTGCGCCGTAATGGTTTTTTGAGCCACTTCCACCGGCAAAAACTTCCTGATCGCTGGGGGACAACCATTCCTTACCAAATGTTTGCTCCCGGCGATGACCGGGCGTTCGCCCGGCACGTCGAGGGCCGTTTGTTAAGACGCAAGGAGCTTCCCGGCATGAGCCGCGGGTTGTTACGAAAGGTGCAGGAAAGCGTCAGCGAGTTGTTTTGCAACGCCACTATTCATGCCGAGAGTCGTTTGGGAATTTTCACCTGCGGCCAGGTTTTTCCGAAGACCCACCACATAAGATTTGCCCTCGTGGACATGGGTATCGGCATCAGAGAAAACGTGCGGAAGAATACGGGGCTGGCCCTGTCGGGGCGGGACGCAATCCAATGGGCTTTAACCGGGCGGCATACAACCAAAAAAGGTCCCGTTCCCGGCGGGTTGGGATTGAAATTGCTGCGGGAGTTTACGGAAAAGAACGGCGGGCAACTGGTGCTGGTATCCGATACCGGTTATTGGGAAATCATGGCCGGCCGCGAGAAGCGCGAGGCCTTGGGCTTTCCTTTTCCCGGCACGGCGGCTATTGTTTGTATCAATACCGCGGACAAGAAAACATACGCCTTGGCCGGTGAAACTAAACCGGACGATATACTATAAAGTCAGGACCAGGTGTGTTATGAAGAAAGAGGTGCCGTTAAGCCTGTTTGGGATGGTCGGGAGCGCCTATTGCGTCTCCTCCGCCGACGGGCAAAAGGTGTTCCGAAGGCTGGCCACGGCCATTAACGACGGAAAGAAGGTTGCTGTCTCCTTCGCCAATGTCGAATATCTGACGTCGGCCTTCCTCAACGCCGCGATTGGCCAGCTCTACGGGCACTTTGCCCCGGAGCATATCCGGCGGCATGTCCGGTTAGTGGGCATTAGCAAACCGGATGCCACCCTGCTCAAACGGGTGGTGGAGAACGCCCGCGCCTACTTTGCCGACCCGGAGAAGTTCGAGAAGGCCCGTGACACGGCTATGAGCGAGGCGGGATGAATGGCGCCGCGGGTGGAACGCATATCCACGCATCGATTCCGGGCGAGAGACCGGCTTATTCTGGATACGAACATCTGGATTTACGTCGAAAACCCCGGCGATCCCAGGGACCGCCGCACGGCGATTTATTCGCAGGCCCTTAAAGCCATTCGGCAGGCTGGATCTCGAATTTATATCCATGAAATCATTTTGTCGGAACTCGTTAATGTTCTGACCCACCAGGAATTCCACCGTGCCGGCCTGGACCGGAAGAAATGGGATCTGCGGAAATTTCAGAAGTCGGCACAATTTCAAGCGGCCGCCGTTGGCATTGCCAACCTGTTGCGCGGGATAATCGACCGCTGCGAAGTTGCCCACGTTAAAATAGCTAAACCGCAACTGGCGAATATTTTGCAAAAATTCGCAACGAGCCGTTGCCATGTGAATGATTTGCTGATCGCAGAGGTTTGCAGGTCCGGCGACTTTACGCTGGTGACGCACGATGCCGGTTTTTGCGACCAGCGATTCCGGCTACTCACGGAAAATGAGAAGTTGCTCCGGTGAGCAGAACCTATGACCCTTGACCCAAATTTTCCCACCGACCCCTGCGCCATCCTTGATCCGCATATTCGCTGGTATCCCGGCGAGCAGGACTTGCGGGAGCAAGGCTACCATAAGCTCCTGCCGCCGTTGGTGCACAAGGTGCGCCAAGCGGTTAAGGCCTGGCGCGACGGCGGCTACCGGGGGGCATGTGAAACCACGCGGGCGCTCCTGGATTGGTGGTTTAACCGTGAACATCTGCTGGCCAACGCCGATAACACGGTCCGGCCGTTTCGTTATTATTTCGCCCAGCGCGAAGCGGTCGAATCCGCCATCTGGCTTTACGAGGTGGAAAAGGCCCGCGATCCGTTTTCCCTGATCAAGTTCGATTCCTCCGGAGCGGTTTCCACCGGCATGTTCGCCGGCGACTGGACGCGCTACGTGATGAAAATGGCCACCGGCACGGGCAAGACGAAGGTGATGAGCCTGCTGGTGGCTTGGGCGTACTTCCATAAGCGTTACGTACCGGATTCGGATTTATCGACGAACTTTCTTTTGGTGGCGCCGAATATCATCGTGCTGGACCGGTTGCGGGCCGATTTTGACGGCCTGCGGATATTCCACCAGGACCCGGTGCTGCCGGAAAACGGTTACGAGGGGCACAACTGGAAAGATGATTTCCAGGTGAGCCTGCATGTGCAGGATCAAATCGGGGTGCTATCCGATACCGGGAATATTTTCCTTAGCAACGTCCACCGGCTGTTCGACCATGAACGCGCGGCGAGCTTTGCTGATGCCGACACCACGAGCTATTTCCTGGGACCACGGCCGGCGGGGCAAACCAATGACTCGCGCGTGGACTTGGGCGCCGTTATTCGCGGCGTGCCGGACCTGGTCGTGCTGAACGACGAGGCGCATCATATCCATGATGAACGCCTGGCGTGGTTTCAAAGCCTCCAGGATATTTCCAACCAACTGCGGCTCAAGGGAAGTCGGCTGGCGGCGCAATTTGACCTGACGGCCACGCCCAAACACGACGATGGGGCAATCTTCGTGCAGACCATCAGCGATTATCCATTGGTGGAGGCGATTCGCCAGGGGGTGGTCAAACACCCCGTTCTGCCGGACGCGGCCTCACGGGCCAAGCTCCGGGAGCAGCGCAGCGCCAAATACAGCGAACAATACCGGGACTATCTCCATCTGGGCTATTTGGAATGGAAAAAGGTGTACGACGAACTGGCGCCAGCGGGGAAAAAGTCGGTGCTGTTCGTAATGACCGACGATACGCGCAATTGCGACGAGGTGGCCGAATGGCTGGAAAGAACTTACCCGGAGCTTTCCGGCGCAGTCCTGGTGATACACACGAAACAAAACGGGGAGATATCGGAGGCTTCCAGCGGCAAGAGCCGGGAGGAGCTGGATAAG
>JAKCCC010000018.1 GCA_021838985.1 Planctomycetota bacterium | reverse complement strand
CGCGCCGAGCAGACGGCCGGGAGTTTCTCACCGTGCTGAATCATTCGCCGCAGCGCGGCGAAGTAGAAATCGGTGCGCTCTGGCCACAGGCCCATGTGATCGTGGATAGCAGCGTGGTTGGCATCCCGGCATCGTACCGGCGCCGGGGATCAACGCTGCACTTCGCCCTGGGCGGGCACGGAGCGATTGTCCTGAGCAACCGGCCCGGAGCGGCGTGACCGCCAGCCGTCCGTCGCCGCGAAAAGAAAAACGATGAACGACCGCCAATGCCTTGTCACCACAGTACATTATATCAGCCGCGTGGCCGTGCTCCCATCTGCGATTTCAGCTTTTGGCCGGGAACTGTACTCAACGCGGCCTCTGGCGGTACCTTATAGGGAGCGAAAGATGCGGAAAAATACTGATTTTGCGGCAATAATACCGAAATACCGAATCAGATATCCCACTAATTGCCGTGTCGAACATATGCCTCAGTATGGGCCGAACGGAGTATGGTGGGCGTGGCTGGGGTTGGAGGTAGGCCAGGGCCACGTGCCCGCTTCCCGACGGCCATGTATAGCGCGAGCGCCGCAGTGATCTCAATACGCCGAGGCATAAAAACCGCCCTTATGACCGCTATCGTCGGCGCGGGACTAGCCGTGGTGATGTTCGGACCGCGCGGCGCCGTGGCTCCACGAGGCTGCGTCGTGGTGGAGTACTGGGATAAATTCACGGGCTACGAAGCCAACCAGATGCGGCGTATCGTCAACGCTTTCAACCGAACCGTAGGCCGGCGGCGCCACATCTTCGTACGTTACTTCTCCGTCAGCGACATCCAACAGAAGGTCCTGATCTCAACCGCCTCGGGCGTGCCACCGGACGTTGCCGGCATGTGGGAGGCGGATATTATTCCGTACGCCGCATTGGGAGCCTTAACCCCGCTTGGCAAATACGCCAAACAGTACGGCATAACTTCCAAAACATATCTGCCTGTGTACTGGCGCCAGTGCCATTACCACGGCCACCTCTACGCCCTCGTTTGCAACCCCATGGCGCTCGCCCTGTTGTACAACAAGCAGATCTTCAAGCGAGACGCGACCAAGCTCCGGGCGGCCGGGCTCAATCCCAACGAGCCGCCAAGGACGATCAGCCAGCTCGATCGGTACGCGCGCGTGCTGACCAAATTTGGTCCACATCATCAATTGGTCCGCGTAGGGTTTCTGCCGCTCATCGGTTCGGACGCCTCGCTGCTTTACCTTTGGTTTGGCGGCCAGGCGTGGAATCCGCGGAACAGCCGCTTTACACTGACCAGCCCCGCTATAATCCGGACCTACCGCTGGATCGCAAGCTATTCGCGCTGGCTTGGGCCGTCGAGGGTGTTGGCGTTCGAATCGGCGCTGGGCCAGTTCGACTCGCCCCAGGACCCGTTTATCTCCGGCCAACTGGTGATGGAAATGCAAGGACCCTGGTGGGCGGACGCCATCTGGCACCTGAAGCCATCCATGTCGACGTTGCACTGGCCCAAAAAGGCGGAACTGAAGATGCCACTGGCCCAAAGGGTCAAGAACTATGCCTGGGCCTACGCCCCGTTCCCCTCCGCCGTGCCGGGGCTTAAGGACGTGACCTTCGCAGGATTTGACAGCCTTGTGATTCCGCGTGGGGCGCGGCATCCACGACAGGCTTTTGCTTTTATTGCCTACGTTAACCGCCAGAAGGTAATGGAGCACCTGTGCATGATGCACAGCACGAATTCACCGCTGAGGAAGGTTAGCCGGAATTTTCTCGACCACAGCCCTAACCCATACATCGACGTATTTGAAAAACTTGCCCGCAGTCCCAACGCCCATGCCTGGCCGCGCATACCGATCATACGGCAGTTTAATAACGAGATGACCGTGGCGGCCGAGCGCGTAGCGTTGCTGCAGGCCACGCCGCGCCAAGCTCTCGCGGAGGCGCAGCGGCGCCTGCAACGGGAATACGACGAATATGAAGCGGACGCACGGCTGCGGCGGAAATAATGCGGGGATTTGCCTGCTTGATACAGCCCAAGATCGAAAATTGGACCCCGCGAGGTGTCCCTGATGGCCACAAGCCGCAGTGAGTTACGCAATCTGGTGAAGGGCCTGGCCTTTTTATCACCGTGGATGATTGGCTTCGCCGCGTTCACGGCGATACCCATCGGTCTGTCGGCGTACTTCAGCTTGTGCAACTACCCGCTGCTCCAGCCGCCGGTATTCGTGGGCGCGCAAAATTACACGGACCTGGTCCACGACGGTGTATTCTGGCAGTCCCTATGGAACACGCTGTACTACGCCCTGCTGGCGCTGCCGTTGGGCATGGCCATCGCCATTGGGGCGGCTTTGCTGCTCAACAGCAAAATTCGCGGTTTGTCGATTTACCGTACCCTAATTTTTTTGCCTTCGCTGACGCCCGCCGTGGCGGGCGCAATGATCTGGCTGTGGCTATTTAATTCCAAGCTGGGGCTGATCAACCTGGTGCTGCAAAAGCTGGGCGTGGCACATCCGCCGGGCTGGCTGGTTTCGCCGCGCTGGGCCATGCCGTCGCTGGCCCTGATGAGTTTCTGGGGCATTGGCAACACGGTGGTGATCTACCTAGCGGGTTTGCAGGACGTGCCGCGGGAGCTGTACGAGGCGGCCGAGATCGATGGGGCCGGTGGTTTAGACAGGATCTGGCATGTGACGCTACCGTGCATCTCGCCAGTGATCTTCTTCAATCTGGTCATGGCGGTTATCGGTGTGGTGCAGAACTTCACCGCGCCCTACATCATGACCGGCGGCGGGCCGGCGCGGGCGACCTATTTCTACACTATGTACCTTTACGATAACGCGTTTCGCTATCTGCGCATGGGCTACGCCAGCGCCATGGCGTGGGTACAGTTTCTGCTAGTGCTGGCGTTGACAGGCCTGGCATTCTGGAGCGCCAGGCACTGGGTCCATTACCAGGGGCGGTAGGGATGTTCGAGCGTCGGGTTCGGATTTTCGTTCCCCTGTTGGAGGGACGCGGCATTACCCCGGAGCAGGGGGCAAAATCTACGGTGCAGAGTGATCAGGCCTGATTTCCGATGCGAAAAAAACGCTTCCGAAGAATTGTGATCCACGTCGCACTGATTGCGATATGCGCGACCGCGGCGGCGCCGTTTCTGTGGATGCTTGCCACAAGCGTGAAAACCGTTGCGGGTGCGGCGGCCTATCCTCCCCAGTGGTGGCCCCATCCTTGGCGATGGCGCAATTACCTGGACCTGTTCAACACCCGGCAGTATCATTTTCTGCTCTGGACACGCAACAGCTTGATTATCGCCGTGCTGGTCGTCACGGGGACCGTGATCTCCAGTGCACTGGCGGCCTACGGTTTTGCCTGCATCCGCTTTAGGGGACGCGGGGTGCTGTTTGCCCTGATGCTCTCCACGATGATGATTCCCTTCCCCGTGACCATGGTCTCCGTCTTCATCGTTTTTCACTGGTTGGGCGCGCATACGGGTATCCCCTTTCTGGGGACGTTTAAACCCCTCTGGATACCGGCATGGTTTGGTTCGGCTTTCAATATCTTCCTGCTGCGCCAATTTTTTATGACCATCCCCGAGGAACTCTCCGAGGCGGCCCGGCTGGATGGCTGTTCGGAGTTAGGCATTTTTACGCGCATCATCTTGCCGTTGTCCAAGCCGGCTTTAAGCGTGGTGGCGCTGTTCGCCTTCTTGGGAGTGTGGAACGACTTTTTGGGTCCGCTGATCTACCTGCAGCGGGCCAGCCAATTCACCCTGGCGCTGGGTCTGCAGAGTTTCCAGTCCCAGCACGGCGGGACCTCCTGGAATATGCTGATGGCGGCCAGTGTGCTGGTGATGCTGCCCGTGTTGCTGCTGTTTTTCATCGCCCAGCGAACCTTTATTGAGGGAATCGCCACGACGGGACTGAAAGGATGACGCGTGGGCGGCCCATTCAGCGCCGGTGTTTCAAACGACGTTCGATGGCCGCCCGCGGAACGCAGGTGCCGTAAAACGGCGGCTGACGACGCCCTGTTGGGCAGCTGACGGCGTGGGGCGGGCGCGCCAACAGCTCATTTTGGGGGTGAGGCGCGCAACGGCCGACCCCGCCACCCTTGCCGTTTGGCGCGGGACGCCCAGAACCAGCTGGCGCGGGGCGCCTGCAAACCAGCCACTTTAAGACGAGGGGGCTTGCCGCTACGGTTCACGGCCTGGCGTTGGCGAAGGGGTGGGTTGGAGAAGGCAAATCGGCGGTGCAAAATCCAAGTCTATCCAGTATCCTCCAGCAGGTTTAGCTCCGGCCAACAGTTCTGCGAAAGGAAGGCAGACATGGATACGGCTTCGGGCATGGTGACCGGCCGGCCCACCGATCATCGCCACAGCGACTTGGAACGTCTGCATCTCGACGTAGTCTTTGGACACTCCGGCGGCAAAATTATCTGGCAGCCGCGGATCCTGGCGTGGTATACCGACAAGATATTCGCGGGTGAACCCCTACCGGCGCCTTATACGGGCATGACGCTGCCCCAACTGTACCGCGCGCTGGGTTGCTCCAACCGCATCTATGAATATAATGCCTCGTTTCAACGCAGGGAGGATGCCGCCGTCCATTTTTCCCGCCACGACCTCAGCGGCGCTGATTATGAGTTGTGCTGGGATACGCCCGTGGGCACCCAACGCGCGGTGTATCGTGTCCACAAAGAAAGCCCGTGGCACGAACCGATCAAATGGCCCATTGCCGGTGAACAAGATATGAAAATCGCCGCCTGGCGTGCGGAACGGACTACCTGGTCCTGGGACCAGGCTGCGTTCGATCGTGTCGGAGCCGAATGGCGGGGGCTAGGCGCCCCGACGATGTTTATTTGCCGCACGACCATTCAGCAGTTGTATGTGGAGGACATGGGGGTGGAAGCCGCGATCTACGCTTTGCACGACTATCCGAGCGTCTGCGCCCGCTATTTCGAAGCCCTGAATCTATCCCAGGAGCGGCTTATTGCAGTAATCAACGCCAGCCCGATTCGCATTATCAACTTCGGCGACAACCTTGCCAGCTCCACTTCGCCGGCATTATTTGAGAAATATATTTTACCCGTATACCAACGGCGTTGTGAGCTGCTGCATGCGGCAGGTAAATTTGTGTGCTCCCACTGGGACGGATTCTGCAAACCGCTTCTGCCGTACGCCAAGGATACCGGCTTGGATGGCATTGAAGCCATCACGCCGCTGCCCCAGGGCGATGTGACGCTGAGAGAGACCAAGCAGGCTCTGGGCGATATGTTCCTGCTGGACGGCATTCCGGCCGTCTATTTCGAGTCCACCTTCAACGAACAAACCATCGTCGACTGCGCGAAAGAATGTATCGACCGGTTCGCCCCCCATCTGATCCTGGGCGTGAGCGATGAAGTTTCCTCGCACGGTGATATTGAGCGGGTGCGGCTGGTCGGCCAGGTCGTGGATGATTACAACGCTTCCTTATAACCAGGACGAACCATGCGGCGCCGCGATTTCATCAAAATGGGCCTAGGAACATGGACCTGGTCCCGGCTGTCTACCGTTGGCCGCGCGGCGCCGCCGATCCGGGCCGCCTCTGCTGCGTCGGCGCCTGTCGCCAATCGTTTTCCCGGCGGCCCCCGGACGCCCCGGTGTGTTGAGCGGTTTGATTTTGATTGGCGTTTCCAACCCGCTCCCCCGGCATCGGCCCTGCACGACCGCACGCTTCTGGATGATTGGCTCTGGAAAATCGCCGCTGCGGATCAAGCCGCCGCCGTTGCGAATCCCGATACGCCGGTGAGCCGCGGAGACGGCTGGCGGACCACCCACCCCAGCCGTCTGGGGGTCAATCGTGCCCAGCTGCATGAACCTGGCTATGCCTGGTTTCGCACCGTCTTGCCGCCGCTGAACCATCTGGGGCGCCGCGTGGAATTCACGCATGTTGATGACAACGCCGTTGTTTATCTGAATGGAACACTATTGCGCCGGCACCACGGCTGGAATTCGCCCTTTGGCGTAGACCTCGATGCCGCGTGGGCAAGCCGCGGGCCGAATGTGCTACTCGTGCGGGTGCACAACACCGGCGGGCCGGGGGGCATCTATGGCCCCGTGGCCTTCGGTTGGACGCCCGAACTTCCGTGGCGCGAAAAGGCCGCGGTCGAACTGGATGACCGTTCTTGGCGCCAAGTACAGTTGCCGCACGATTACATCGTGGAGGGTCGATATTCGCCGGCCGCTGACGGCGGTCATGGCTTCTTGCCTGTCTACCCCGCCTGGTATCGCCGCCGGTTCACCCTGCCGGCCTGGGCCCGCGATAAAAGCGTGTGGTTGTATTTCGAGGGGGTCTTCCGGGATGCCCGGATCTATCTCAACGGGCAGCCCCTGGGGCGGCATCCAGGTGGATATACATCCTTCCATGTAGACATCACCGCCCATGCCAACTATGGTGGCGGCAATGTGCTGGCGGTTTATGTCAACCCCTGCGACTTCGAAGGCTGGTGGTATGAGGGCGGCGGCATTTACCGCCCGGTGTGGCTGACCATCGCGGATAAACTGCATGTAGCGCCGTGGGGTGTTTACGTTCAAAGCGCTGTGCGAAATGAGCTCGATCACCCCGTCGCGGAATTGACCATTGAAACCACCGTCGCCAACGGCGCCGCGCAGCCCCAAACTTGCCGGGTACTCTCGCAGGTGTTGGATCCCGACGAGCGCGAGATCGCCACCGTTCAAACCGCGCTACGCGTGCCGCCGAGCGCCGCGGCGGCTCCCGCCGAGGCCCGGGCGGCGCTGCTGCATCCCCAGGACGTGGACCAATCCAGTTACCTGCACCGTGGAATCAGGCTGGTACAGCGGGTGTCGCTTCCGAGCGTCCAGTTGTGGTCCTTGGAGCATCCGCGGCGGTACAAGCTGGTTACCGAGATAATTCGGCAGGGAGTGGTGGTGGATCGCCACGAACAAAAATTCGGTGTCCGCACTATCCGCTTCGACCCGCAGCGGGGATTTTTTCTTAATGGGCAACCGGTCAAACTGCAGGGCACCTGCAACCATCAGGATTTTGTCGGCGTTGGCATCGGCTTGCCAGAGAGTCTGTGGCACTACCGCATGAAGCGGCTCAAGGAATTCGGCTGCAACGCCATTCGTTGTTCGCACAACCCCATGGCGCCCGCCATGTACGACGCCTGCGATGAGCTGGGCCTGTTGGTCATGGACGAAAACCGCCATCCGGGCAGTTCGGTTGCGGTAAAGTCCTGGGTAGGGCAGCCCTATGCCAACACCTGGCACGTCGAAAGCATGGTGCTGCGCGATCGTAATCATCCTTCGGTGATCATGTGGTCCATGTGGAATGAGGAATTCGCCATTCAAGGCACCGGCTATGATCGGAAAATGATGGAGGCGCTGCGGCGGGCGGTGCATCGGCACGACCGCACCCGCCCTATTACGTGCGCCTTCAACGCGGGTGTGGGCCAGGCCTGGCGGGTCGGCGCCCCGAGCGTAGAGGATCTATTAGGCGTTAATTACAACTACCAGGACTACGACTGGCTGCACCAGACCATTCCCGGAAAACCCATTTTCGGCAGTGAAATCGGCAGCAACACCGAATGCCGTGGGGTTTATCAGACCGATCAGACCACCGCCCACCTGAGCAGCTATATGGCTCCGGACGGATCCTGGCAGCCACTGGCATCACGGCGATTTGTCGCCGGCGGCTTTTATTGGACCGGCTTTGATTATCGCGGCGAGCCAACGCCCTTCGGCTGGCCGGAGATTAATTCCAACTTCGGGTTCCTGGACATGTGCGGTTTCCCCAAGGACGCCGCATTCTACTGGAAATCCTGGTGGCGGCGCCAGCAGCCGCTCGTACACATTTTCCCACATTGGAACTGGCCGGGCCGGGAGGGCCGTCCCGTCCCGGTTTGGTGCTTTAGCAATTGTGACGCGGTGGAATTATTCCTCAACGGTAGAAGCCTCGGGAAGAAGGCTCTGGTCGAATTTGGCCATTTGCAATGGGATCAGGTTCCCTATCAACCCGGCCGACTCGAAGCGAGAGGCTATCTCGATGGTAAGCTTGTGATCGTCACGGCGGTTGAAACCACCGGGGCGCCGGCGGCAATCAGGCTGACCCCGGATCGTGTCACAATGCGCGCCGATGGCCAGGATACGGCGCCCGTATCCGTCGCTATTATCGACGCCCAGGGGCGTGTGGTTCCCACCGCCGGGAACATGGTTCGCTTCACTGTGCACGGGATGGGGCGCAACGCCGGGGTGGGCAATGGCGATCCCAGTTGCCACGAGCCGAGCCAGGCGGATTACCGGAGCGCGTTTAATGGCTGGTGCATGGTGCTCGTCCAAGCCGGGCGGAAGCCGGGCCGTATTCTGCTCCAAGCCTCCGCGGATGGGCTGTGCTCCGCCCGCCTAGCCTTTCGTGTCACCCGCCCATAACGTTTTCCGTTGCCAGCCTTCGCCACCGTACAGCCGGCCAGGTTGAGGCCGGACGCCGCGGGGCAAAATCCTGATCGTCCCAACCCAGCGCTAGGGCCACGCCTTATGAGTTGAGCGTGCGGCCCTGGGCCGCCAAGGCGGCTTCGCGCACCGCTTCGGGGAGGCTGGGATGGGCGTGGCAGGTCCGGGCAAGATCCTCGCTGCTGGCGGAAAACTCCATGGCCAGTACGGCCTCCGCGATCAAGGCGGAGGCCTGCGGCCCCAGGATGTGTACGCCCAACACCCGGTCGTTTTCGCGATCGAAAAGGATTTTCACCAGCCCCTCGGTTTCGTCCATACACAAGGCCCGGCTATTGGCGGCAAAACGGAATTTGCCGACGCCATAGGCGATATTCTTTTCCCGGAGCTGCTCTTCCGTTGACCCGACCCAGGCCAGTTCCGGCGCGGTATAGACCACAGCAGGAATGGTGGCGTAGTTCACATGCCCGGCCTTCCCGGCCATCCGCTCCACCACGGCGATCGCTTCGTCCTCGGCCTTGTGCGCCAGCATGGCCCCGCCAATGACATCGCCAATCGCGTAGATATTCGGCGCGGACGTCTGCCAGTGCTGGTTGACGCAGATTCTTCCGCGCTGGTCCACCCGTACCCCGGCGCGCTCCAGCTGCAATCCGCGCGTGTACGGCCGCCGCCCCACCGCCACCAGAACCACGTCCGCGGAGACGCTGCTTTCTCCTTTCCCCGCGGTCGCGGTCCGGGGCACAAAACGTACCTGTACCCGGCCGTTCTCCGAGCGCAAACCGATGACCTGCACGGCGAAGTGAAACATCAGCCCCTGTTTTTTAAGCGCGCGTTCCATCCCCCGACCCATTTCATCATCCGCGCCCGGCAGGGTGGTATGATGAATTTCCAGAATAGTCACTTTCGCGCCCAACCGGCTCCAGACAGAAGAAAGTTCCAGCCCGATGGCGCCGGCTCCGATGACGACCAGCTCTTGCGGGACCGCCGGCAGGGCGATCGCCTGGTCCGAGCTGATGACGCGCGTACCATCGAACGGCAAGGCGGGCAGTTCCATCGGCGCACTGCCGGTGGCGATGAGGATTCGCCTGGCTCGGAGTGTGGAGTCGCCCGTTGGCCCGGTAATATGGAGTTGGTCGGTGCCCGTTAAGGCGGCGGTGCCGACGAAGCGCTCGATTTTATTTTTGCGGAACAGACCGGCCACACCCTGGGCCAGGGTTTCGACGACTTTATCTTTGCGGGCCAGTAGCGTCGGCAAATTCATCCGCAACTGGTCACACTGGATGCCAAAGGCGCCAAATTTTTCCCTGGCCACACTGAATTTTTCCGTCGCCTCCAACAGGGCCTTGCTGGGAATGCAACCCAGGCGCAGACAGGTTCCACCCAACTGGGATTCTTTCTCAATACACGCCACGCGCATCCCCAACTGCGCCGCGCGTATCGCCGCGGTATAACCACCCGGTCCGGCGCCAATAATCGCCAGGTCGTATTCGATTTCGGCCATGGGTCACCTCGTTTCCATCGGCGTGTTTCATCGCGAAAACGCCAAATCAAGGAAAAAGTGAGGAGGGCAAAGCGGTACGGGGCGTCCGGCGCTTCCACATCCTCATGCGGGTCCTGTTTGTTTTTACGTATTGGGGTTGGCCTTGCTCCTGCGGACATCAAACCGCCCAGTCCATCGGCACCGGCGGCGTGAAGTTGGAGGTCACCGCCACAGGTTTATGGCTTTTAAGTGACTTGGCTGCGGCGCCAAGAATTTCCACCACGTGCGCCGCCTGCTCGCCTGTGGCGCGATGGGCACGCCCTTGGGCCATAGCCTCCGCCATGTCGGAAACCGCCCGGCCCCAGTCAATGCCGGGATAAGGTTCCTTGACCAAGGTCACCGGTGAATATGACTGGCCGAATTCAGCGAATTCCACGGTCGCATTAAAATCGCACCAGCTTGACAGATACAACGAGCCACGATCGCCATGAAATTCAATGCCGGTCTGTTTGCTCCGACCGGTAACGTAAAAATTCGTCGTTAAACGCACCAGGGTTCCGTTGGCCAGCTCTACCGTGGCGGTCACGAAATCGGGCGTGTCAATATGGAAGGCCGTGCCGTCTTTGGTCTGCCGATCGGGATAAAGTACTTTCCCGTATGCCGCCACACGCCGGGCCGGCCCGAAAATGGTCGTGAGCACGGTCAGCGGATATACCCCCACATCGAACAACGCCCCGACCTCATAAAATGGAGCCGGATTGGGATGCCAGAATTCAATTCGGCCCCAGTTGACTTCCGCGTACGCCACACGCACCGTCCCCAGACGCCCTTGCCGGATGAGCTTCCATGCCGTCTGCTGGGCCTCCCCCATGAATGTAAACGGCGAACAACCCAGGCGCACGTTTTTTGCGGCGGCCAACGCGACGAGTTTTTGTGCGTCCCGGTATTTCAGGGCCAGCGGTTTTTCACTGTGCACGTGTTTGCCGGCGGTTAAACACTGGGTGGTCACTTTTTTATGGGCGTGGTGAATCGTCAGGTTGACCACCAGCTCGATGGTCGGATCAGCCAGTAAAGCGCGGGTGGACCGACAAGGCTTGCAGCCGAATTTCGCCGCGTAAGTCTTCGCCCGGTCCGGTTCTTTATCCGCCGCCGCGATCAGCGCAATCCGCGGGGACATCAGCAAATTCTGGGCATAGGGCACGGCGATGTTCCCGCAGCCGATAATGCCCACGCCCAGGCGTTTTCCAACAGTGGCAGAACCATCCGCAACGTTGAGCCAGTTCCGCAGCATCGCCAGATTCGCCTGGCAGTCGGCCGTCGGATCGAAATGCTCCGGCTCGTGTTCTACGCTGCAGCCGCCCTGATAGCCCTGGGCTTGCAAAGCCCTTACGCAGGCTCCGATGGGAACGCAGCCGCGGCCATAGCGGCAAGTTTCGTGCGCCCCGGGCGCCAGAACATCCTTCAAATGCACCAGAAAAATGTGTCGGCTCAGTTCCTTGATGGCCCGGACCGCGTCACAACCCTGCGTGGCATACCAGCCGGTATCCACCGCCGTGCCGATAACGCCTCCGGCGCCATCACCGATTTTTTGCAGCATTTCGCCGGCGCTTTTCTCGGGATGGTTCTCCAGCGCCAGCTTGAGAGCATACTTTTTTAGAAGCTCCACCACGGCCGGACGATCCACCTCCAAGGCCGCCGTACTCCCGCCCAGAACAGAGGTTTTCACCGCTGCCGCCAGCTGACAGGCCTTCTCAAATTCCTGCACCGTGGAGCCAAAATATCCGGCCAGGCTGACCACTTGCAGTTTCTGCTCGGCCAACAACCGCACTGCGGTGGTGATATGCTCCGGTGTGGCCCAACTCCAGTTCAAATGGGCCGTCCACAGGTCCAGCGCGCTAAAGCCCATGGCCCGCACCTTCGCCAGCAGCTCGCCGAAGCGCTCCGGAAAGGTCTGCCGGGGGCGGTAATAATCACTGGTGGCCCGTTCCCCCTGGTCCCACCCTTCGGTCATATTGAACTGTAATTGTCGGGCCACATAATTAGCGGTCATAAATGATTGTGGATTCATGCGTGTCTCCACTTCACCACCGACGTTATTATCGGCGATATCTGGCGCCCGGAAAGCCAGCCACTGGATGCAGGCGTATACCAGATTTTGTAACCATTCCCGAGCTCCCGATTTCCATCGGGACTATCGGGATTCGCCCGGCGTCACCCGTCGCTTACGCTCCGAGCCAGGAAAGAGCGCACGGGTTTCCTAAGTAGGAACGCGGAATGAATGCGGTAATTGAAACGAGGCCTCCGGATGGTCCCAGTAGCAGGTCGAAGATCCGCCCCGGTGGACACGGTCCCCGTGCCGTGGCTTTTCCGTTTGGTTTAACGGCACGCGGAGCGTGCCTACTAGTGC
>JAKCCC010000017.1 GCA_021838985.1 Planctomycetota bacterium | reverse complement strand
TCTCGCACTACCATGGGTTGGAAAATAACCATAATTCCGGCTATGCCGTGCACGAACAACTGCTGCCGCGTCTGCTGCAGGATGGCCAGGCCGAGCCGCTGGCGATGTCACAACTGCACCGGCGTTGCGCGGGGGCCGAGGCATAAATCCTGGCGGCGCGTCGCCGCCAGGCGACCGGGGCAGTCCCTCGTGCCCTGTCTCCCGCCAATCGCGTGCCATTGGTCCCGCGACAGCGGCACGGAGATGGCGCCTACGGCCGGCGTGTGTGCCACAGCCGTGGCCCATCGGGTCGCCGTGACAGACACCGCCCGCCACGGTAAGCTGATCGCCCGTGGCTGACCGCTGAAAGCGGTTGCAGTATGGACACGGAAATCCCGCTGCCGCAGGAGCGGCCTACCGGGAACAGCTGATTGTCGATCCCTGCGAGCTTAATTATGAACATTGGCGTCCCTAAAGAGATCAAGGATAAAGAAAATCGCGTGGCCTGCACGCCCGGCGGGGTGCGCATGTTGGCCCAGCAGGGCCATACGCTTCTGGTGGAAACCAAGGCCGGTGAAGGCAGCGGATTTCCCGACGAAACTTACGTCGCGGCGGGGGCGCGGATTGTTCCTGGAGCCGCCGATCTTTTCGCCCAGGCGGACCTGATTCTCAAAGTCAAGGAACCGCAGCCAAGCGAATATCCGCTGTTGCGCCCGAACCAGATTCTGTTTACCTATTTACACCTGGCCGCGGAACCCGAACTCGCCGCCGCCCTGATGAAGCGGCAGGTGGTCGCGTTCGGCTATGAAACCGTGCAAATCGAGCGCCGGCTGCCGCTGTTGGAACCGATGAGCGAGATCGCCGGCCGCATGTCGATTATCGTCGGCTCGTATCTGCTGGCTAAAGCGCAAGGCGGCAAGGGGGTGCTTTTGGGCGGCGTACCGGGGGTGCTGCCGGGAAAAGTCCTGGTGTTAGGCGGCGGCACCGCGGGCGTGAACGCCGGCCGCATGGCCATGGGCCTGGGCGCGGATGTGACTATTCTGGAAGTGGATTTGGAGAAGATGCGCTTCCTGGACATCACGCTGCATTCGGCGGCGCATACGCTGTTTTCCAACGAACAGAATCTCATGGAAACCCTGCCCGGTGTGGATCTGCTAATCGGCGCGGTGTTGATACCCGGGGCGCGGGCGCCCCGGCTCATCCGCCGGGAAATGCTGCGCCAGCTCAGACCGGGTTCGGTGTTCGTGGATATCGCCATCGATCAGGGCGGCTGCGCCCAGACATCCCGCCCGACTTCCCATTCCCATCCCATCTACGAAGAGGAAGGTGTGCTGCATTATTGCGTGACCAACATGCCCGGGGCCTACGCCCGCACCGCCACGCAGGCGCTTACCAATGTGACCATACCCTATGCGGTGAAACTGGCGAATCTAGGCTGGGAACAGGCCTGCCAGCAAGTGGCGGAATTGCGCGCCGGGCTGAATGTGTGCCGGGGCCAAGTGGTGCACCCCACCGTGGCCCAGGCCCTGGCGGGCAATGGTGGAGGTCCCAAATAAGAACGACAAAGTACACAATATTAGGGAAGCGCACCGGCGGCATGGCCGCAAAGTGACAAGCCAGAGCGAAAATTCAAGGAAGCTTACCTGCGCCCCGGCTTCCGGTGGCTTGCTACTTGATTTTCCAGGGCGGTGCAGCGCCCTTCGGAATTTCTGGAGGCACTGCGCTACCGGTACGCCACGATAAACAGGCGGCGAAAAGGAAACAGTATTTTGCCGTCCGGTTGGCGTGGATAGGCCGCGGTGACTGCCGCCAGGTAATCCTCCAGAAATCGCGCGCGATCCTCTGGCGCGGCCAGCGCGTCCAAAAAAGGTCGCAAACCCGTCCCCTGATACCACTGCACGATCGCCTCCGGCCCGGGCAAGATGTGCTGATATTCGGTGGCCCATAGTTCGATCTTCGCGGCGCGCGGCGCCAGGGCGTCGTAATAAAATACCAGTCGTTCCACGGACCAGTCGCGGATCGGGCCACGAAAGCGGCCGCGCCATGCCGACGAGGTCGCCAACTCCCGGATAAGGCGCTGCGCGGGCGCCTGGTCATTGGCGGGTAACTGCACCGCCAGAGCGCCGCCGACGGCGACCTGACGCAGCAGGCGGGGAAGCAGTTCGCCATGATCGGACAGCCATTGCAGGGCGGCGTTGGAAAAGACTAAATCCCACGGCATGCCGGATTGCCAGGTGGCGATATCGCCGAGGATAAATTCGCGCAGCGGATAATCGCGGCGGGCGGCGGCCAGCATCTCCGACGAATTATCCAAACCGGTAATGGCAGCCTTCGGCCAGCGCCGCGCCAGTTCCGCCGTGCTGTTACCCGGGCCGCAGCCTAAATCAATGATGCGCTCCGGTTGCTGCAACCGGAGGCGCTGGATCAGATCGCGGCAGGGCTGCGTGCGTTCATCCGCAAATTGCAGATATTGATCGGGTTTCCAGGTCGGCATTGCGGTATTATAGCCAAACGGTATCTTTAATAGTTTAATTTTTTATTGGAGTAACGGATGAAAGCGAATTATTTAGTGTTATCCATGGCCTTGATGATGCTGGCATCGGTTTCCCCGGCTACCGCGGCGAAATCCAAATTCTTTCTTAAGAACGGTGACCGGGTCTGCTTCTATGGCGACAGCATTACCGAGCAGCGTTTTTACCCCGCCGATGTGGAAACCTATGTGCGCACCCGTTTTCCGGCTATGCATGTGCGCTTTGTGGATGCCGGCGTCGGCGGTGACCGCGTGACCGGCGGATGGGCCGGACCGATTGATGTTCGACTCAAGCGGGACGTATTTCCGTTCAAGCCCGATATTGTCACCATCATGTTGGGCATGAACGACGCCGGCTACCGCCCTTTCAATGCCGCGCTTTTCCATACGTTCCAAAAAGGTTATGAACACATCATCCGTTCGCTGCAACACCATTTGCCCGGCGTGCGAATTGTGCTGCTGGGCACGTCGCCCTATGACGATATCACCCAAAAGCCGGGATTCCCCGGCGGATATAACGCCGTTTTGGTGCGGTATTGCCGTTGGGTGCGCGATCTGGCGCGGCGGAAGCACCTGCAATATGTCGATTTCAACGCCCCGATGGTCAAAGTGCTTAAGGCGGCCGAGAAAATAAATCCCGCCCTGGCCAAGCGGATTATTCCCGGTCGCGTCCATCCCGGCGCCGCTGCGGAAATGATGATGGCGCAGGCCCTGCTGAAGGCCTGGGGCGCGCCGGCCACGGTAGCCCGCGTCAGCATTAACGGGGCGGCGGATACGCTATCCCGGGCCAGCAACGCGCGGATCAGCGGCCTGAAGAAGTTGGCGAACGGCGGGTTGACTTGGACCGAACGCGATGGTTCACTGCCCATGCCCATTTTGGCGCTGCATGAAAAATGGCCGCAGTTTTTGCCTGTGCGTATTCTCCTGCCGCCGCAGCCGAAGCCGAAATACACCAACCCAACGACCGCGCTGATCGATAAACTTTCAGGCTTTACGCACCAACTGGACCGCGAGATGCTGGTGGTGCGGGGCCTGCGGGCGGCACGTTATCACCTGCTTATTGACGGCCAGAGCATCGGAACCTTTACCCCGGCCCAACTGGCGGCGGGTATCAATTTGGCTCGCTATTTTACCCCGATGCTTCGGCAGGCGTATCAGGTCAACAATATGGTCTGGGAGGAGATCCAGACGCACTTTGTGGGGTGGCGTGACGTGCAGCTGATTCTTGAAAACGATGGTTGGAAGCGGCCGATGCTACCCGTGAACACGGAAAATGATTCGGTCGTGGCGCGGGCCGTGGCCGGCGTGGTCCGGGCCATGGCCAAGCTGGATCACGCGATAGAAGCGAAAGAATACGCGGCTAACCAGCCCCAGGCGCATCACTATCAGTTGATTCCCGCTGCCGGCTGACCGGCGATACCAACCCAGACCCATTCGCTCACGCTCCGCGCTATGCAGGGAGCGACGGAGTTTTCTTAGCCCCATGGGTCAGCGCGGGGCTGGGGCGACCGGAGAGCAACCCACACCCCTTGTGAAAGCCTGGTCGCTTGTGGGGACCGTCGGACTGTGAAAAGGGGGCGTGGCGTGGTACTGGCGGGTAAAGTTGGCGCGTGGGGCATGCCAAGATGGCCAAGCGTGCCAAGGTGGCCAACGCGTGCCAACGTCCCAACTATTTGGTAAATCTAAGCAGAGGCGCCAGTTAGGTTGGGAAGTGTGCCAAGGCGGCCAAGGCGGCCACGTTTTCGCAACAGCATGTTAGTTGCGTAAAAACATTCAAGGAAAATATCCCCAGCGCTGTTTCGCTGCCGTGTTATTGTTTTTTTACAGTTCACTTCTGGCTTGAGTTGGCACGTTCGGGGGAGGGGGTAGTTTCGGGTGGTCAAGGAACAGGGGCTGGCGGGCAACGGAACTCGGGGCGGCGCTGCGCTCTGCCCCGGCTTGGACGGTGGGCGGCGCGGCGCTCTGCGTCGGGGCCACACGGCGGCAGTGGAATAGCTTGGTCGCCCCGGCGATTTTTGGGCGGACTTGTGCTAAGCCGCAAGCGGCACCCTATCCCGGATCCGCTGTAGCCGATACGCCGTTGGGCGGACTTGGGGCGGGGGCCGGCACCTCTGGGGGCGGCCGAGGCGGTGGCTATGAAGAAGCTATAGGCGGGGCGCGGGTGAGATAATGGGATTTGAGGTTGCGGCCGGGTGCGGCGGTGCGCGGAGCGCGGCAGGTACGCGGTGCGGCTTCCGGCGTGCCGGGATTGGTCGGGCAGGGCTACGCGGGCTGGGGGTACCGCGAATTGGCACCCACCGCAAGTGATTGTGAAATGGTTACACGGCATCCCAGGGGATGCAGTAGGACGCGACTGGGAGAGGGGGGCCGAGCGGTTCATGGCAGCATCGGGGCATCGTGGAAAAAGCGCGCTATTGGCCGGGTGGCTACGCTCATCCCACGCTGAAGCGCTCGGCGGAAGGTGTCGCCGTCGAGCATCCGCCGCACATGCGGCCCGTTTCCGGCCCAGCGCGGCCCAAGTACTACTTGGACAGACGGCAGGCCTGAATATTCCACCATCAAGGACGCAGGCGTGAAGTAAAAAGACTAAGCCGAAGTTCGGCCTAAAAACCATGCCTTGTCGTTCCTAACGTCGTATACTTACAGGAGATGACATATTATGCAAGATTATCTGTGTTCACATGTAGATACAACAAGTTGGCCGGCACGCGGCCTTGGCGGGATTCCACCGTGGCCGCCACGTCGGGGGTGGCCGACGCTGAAGTAAGGGAACTCCCCGGCGCCCTGGACTGGCTCTTGGCGCGACCGAGTCGGATGGAGCGGAAACTGGCGGCGCGGCACCTGGCAGCGGTGGGGCGGCGGGTGAGGCGCCGGGGACGGGTGACGATGGGCGAATCCCGATAGCCATCGGGACCCGTGAACGATTACTGGCTGGAGACGCATCTGATGGTGGGTGCAGGGTGCTGGGCCTGCACGAATCAAAGGCAAGCCATCGATCGTGTGACGCGGCGGCTCCTTTCGAATGGGTCGTCTGGTGAGTCCCTCCCGGGGCGCCTTCCGTTCGACGGACACCCGCCGGCAAAATCATAAGACAATTCGGGGTTCCCAGGATCCTGCCAGGTAACCATCCGGAAACCTGCCAACGCTGATAGCCGCCCAGCCCTTGACTCCGTACTGTAGTACGTGGTGTAGAGTGGAATATCGGAAGGTCATCTTTCCAGGGCGTACCGGCTGCTTTGGAGGATGGAGATCGTTGTTGAAGCCGGGGTTATCGAGGAGGTGCCCTATGAAAGGCACGATTTCAATGTTGGCGGCCATGGTCCTGGCCGGTGGTTTGTCTGTGGCGGCGGTCGGCCAGGCTGCAACGGCGGAGGTATCGGCGCACGCCGGTTGGACGGCGGCGAGTGGCGCCACGCCGCGTATCGCTTGCAAAGACCCGCACTGTGGTCAAAGCAGCGGCAAGTGTCATGACCCGACCTGCCCCGGTTGCAGCCATTGTCACTGAGCTGCTGGTGTGTCCCGCCCCCTATCGGTGCCCGTGGCCCGGCGGGTGAAAACCGCCGGGCCATGCACGGAAGATTGGATTGGTCGAAAAAAGTTAGGTTTCGAGCCGAGGAGCAACGTATGTGGAGAGTTGGTGAGGCGATAAATCTTGAAACGCTGGGTTACTACGAGCGACGCGCGCCAACACGGGGGCTTGACTCCGTACCTAGGTACAGGATGTAGAATGGTGAGGTGTCGAACGAATCGTGCCGGCGTCGGCACTCGATTTAGTTCAAAGGCTCTCTTGGACGGAGGCTTTCAAAATGTTTGGTAGGCTTATTCCGTGTGCGGTTGGCGTGCCATTGGTCGCTGCCCTCAGTTGCTGTTGTCTCTCCCCGCTGAGTTCCGCCCGCGCGGACCAGCCCGCCACGGGTAGCCCGACGGCAATGGCCGCCTGTTGCGGTGGGCCACCAGCTACAAGGAACGGACGCCAGACGGTATTAAACGCCACCGTCTCAAAAGGCAAGCCCGTCGTGGTGCGCGCACGGCTTCTTGGGGGCGGACATCTGAGCACCGCCGGTTGGAAAGGGAAGGTGGTGGTGCTTGATTTCTGGGGCCCATGGTGCCCACTTTGTATGAAGGAAGCCCCATGCATTCAAACCATTTACCAAAAACATCACTCCAGGGGGCTGGAGGTTTTGGGGGTCCCGATCCGTACAACCGCCACGGCGGTGCGTGCTTATCTAAAGTCGCATCCCGAAGCTGCTTGGCCCCAGATATTTGACGGGAGATCTGGAAATTCTATCCTCGCCCACAAATTTGGTGTCATCGGTTTTCCGACAGAGTTTGTTATTGGCCGCCAGGGAATCGTGCGGCATATTGTCGCTGGCTACGCTCCGGCGCGACTGCTCGCCGACGTGCGGAAAGTGCTTGGGGATTCGGCACAGAACGAGGATCGCGTCATGGCGAATCGGAAGTCCGTCTCAATCCGGAAACAGGCAATTACCGATGCGACCTATTCCTACCGTGTGAGCGGGATGGAGTGTCCGCTTTGCCGGACAAGTCTGCGTAAGAGGCTTCTCCAGTTGTCCGGTGTGGAGAAGGCAATGGTTTCATACGCCCATGGAACCGCTTGTGTGCAGGCCAAAGCTCCACCATTCCACGCGGGGGTGGTCCTGACAATAGGGTTCCATCGGGGTGCGATCCACCATACCTTTATTTTGAAACCCGTTACTGGGCCGTCGGTTCCCGGCACCAAAACGAGGTCGGGAAGTTCGGGCGGCAGGCGAACGGCAGGGTAACGCGCATGCTGGCAATGATGAGACAAGTTAATCCAGCAAAGGGGGGAACGTCCTTGCGGCGCAGAGTTGTGCGTTGCTGCGGGATAACTGCGTGTGAAATGTTATCGCTTGACCCTGCATCTAAGTACAACGTGTACGAATACTCAGTGATCCAAATTCCGGGCCTTCCCGGCTTATCCGGAATAAGGAGGCTTTTGTCCAAGCCGGGTTTAATAAGGAGGTGTCCTATGAAGGGCACAATGTTCTGGATGGCCGCAGCGCTGCTGGCGGCGGGTGTTGGACTATCCGGGCTGGCCAGTGCAAATATGGTAGCACAGTTGCCGGCCCCCTCTTGGACTGCGGCGTCCATGGTGGCGGCCAGCAGTTGCACGGATCCGCACTGCGTCAGGTCCAGTGGTAAGGCGGGATCAAAGACTAACCCAAAGGCGCCATCCGGTAGCCAGCCCGGCTGCTGCCACTGACTGGCTTTGGCGGTGGAACCGCCAGCCTCGGCTCACCGGGGGACCGCGCAGGCGTGTGCATCATCGCGCCTGCACGGTCCCGGTGGGTTTGAGCTGTTGAGTCGGATATCGCAGATTATGCGAGGAAAGGCGTGTTTATGGGTTCTTGTTGTGGTAACGATACATCCGAACGGGATGCGGCTGGAACGTTGATTATCATCGGCGGCGGCTCCGCCGCCTTCGCCGCCGCCAGCCGCGCGGTCGAATTAGGCGCGGATCAAGTTACCATTATCAACGGCGGCCTTCCCACCGGTGGAACCTGCGTCAATGTGGGATGTGTGCCCTCCAAAACGCTGATACGCGCGGCTGAATCATTGTATCGGGCCAGGCATAATCCGTTCGCAGGCATTCAAACCAGGGGCCACCTGGCGCATTTTCCAGCCATCATTGAAGAAAAACGCCGTCTGGTGGATGGGTTGCGCCAGGCAAAATATCTCGAGGTAATCCGTCGTTTACCCCAGGTGCGACTGATTGAGGGCCGCGGCCGGCTAATCGACGACAAGACGGTGCAGGTTGGCGGCGAACAGCTGGTGGCGGATCACATTTTAATCGCCACCGGCGCTACGGCTGCCATTCCCGAGATTCCCGGCCTGGCCGACGTCAGCTATCTGACCAATCAATCCCTATTTGAATTGGAATCATTGCCGGAATCGCTGATCGTGTTGGGGGGGCGTTACGTCGCGTTGGAATGCGCGCAACTGTTCGCCCGTCTGGGCAGCCGCGTTACGATTTTACAACGTTCCGACAGAATCCTGCCAACAGAAGCGGAAGATCTCACAAACCTCCTGACGACCTATCTGGTGGGCGAAGGTCTGGAGATCGTCACCGGTGTGGCCGTGGAGCAGGTTCAGCGCCGCGGACCGAACGTGCTCGTGACCGCCACAATCAATGGTGCGCGGCGGGATTTCACCGCCGCGCGGATTCTGGTGGCGACGGGCCGCGCGCCGAATACCCACCATATGGGATTAGAAAAGGCGGGCGTGGAGCTCAATAAGCGTGGATTTATCACCGTCGACCCAACGTTGCAAACCACGCGGGCGGGAGTATGGGCGGCGGGAGATGTGCTGGGCCAGCACATGTTTGTTTATACCGCGGCATATGAAGGTGCGTTGGCCGCGGAAAATGCGCTGACCGGAGCCCGGCGCGCTGCCGACTATACCGCGCTGCCCTGGGTTATTTTTACAGATCCGCAGGTCGCCGGCGTCGGCGTCGATGAGCGCCAGGCACGCGAAGCAGGCTGGGAGGCTGAATCCGCCGCGTTACCCTTAGCCCACGTGCCGCGGGCCATAGCCGCCCGCGATACCCGGGGTGTGATCCAATTGATTCGCGACCGCAAAACCGATCGATTACTGGGGGCGCGTATTCTGGCGGCAGAAGGTTCAGAACTGCTGATGGAAGCGGCGCTGGCGATCAAATTCGGCATCACGGTTCGCCAGCTTCGTGAAAGTTTCCATCCCTATCTGACCCTGGGTGAAGGGATGAAGCTGGCGGCGCTGGCCTTTTCAAAGGATCCTACACACTTGAGTTGTTGTGCTACATAAGGAGATGCGGTATGGAAAAGCCCCCAACCATCACGAGTGCCCAAGACTGTTGCGAAAAACCGGCACAGCCTGGGCCAACCGACATTAGCGGAAATGCACCGCCGGGCGGTTTATGGCGAACCGGCCTGGTGGCCATGGGAGCGGCCATTCTGGCTTCGGCCTGCTGCTGGTTGCCCGTGCTGCTGCTGGCGGTGGGCGCCTCAGCGGCCGGAGCGGCGGCCAATGTTATCGCTTCGTTGCGGTATCCGCTGCTGGGCATCGCCGCCATTGCGCTGGGCTTGGCCTTTTACCGGGCCTATTTTCGGCGGCGAACGGGGACAGCGGCCGCGGCGTGCTGCAGCGCCAGCGGTCCAACCCGGCGGGCCGGTGGGCGTTTGGCGCTTTGGGCTTCAACCGTGCTGGTAATTCTTTTCGCCGCATTTCCCTACTACGGGGCGCCATTGATCCGCGCCGTCAGCGGTGGGGGCGCCTCCCATGCCGCCACCACAACGGCCACTCCCCACACGCCTGCGCCTGCAGCCTCGTATGTATCCGCAGGCAAGGTGGCCAAAACGGATGCTGCCGCGGCATGGCACACCTATAACTACCAGGTAAAAGGGATGGATTGTACAGCCTGTGCCGCCGGCTTGCAGGCCGTGGCGGCAAGATTGCCAGGCGTAAAAACCGCCCGCGTTTCCTATACCCATGGCAGCGTTGTAATTACCGCCGATCCACATACGTTTGATCCGCAGACACTCGTGAGGAAATTTACGGCTGCCGGGTATCCGACGGCGCTGCTAAGCCAACGCAAGGAACACCACTGATGGGAACGAATCACTTTCGAATACCCCTGGATTCTCTACGAGTACGTTGCGATATACGGCGAGCACGGTCGTAGGGGCCTTGCGGTAAGATTGGAGCGTCCTATACGACCAACTTGGCATGAACGGTAGGATGCAGTGGCCGGCGGCGGCCGCTTCATAACCAACCCTACCGCCGAGCGAAGGTTCTATGCCGACCGATTCGCAAACCACGTCTCCTTGGGCTGTTCTAGATACACTGCGCTGGAGCCGTTTTCATACCACGATGACTTTGGCTCTCGGGATCGGATGGTTGTTTGACGCTTTCGAAGTCAATCTGACCGGCGGTCTCCTGGGGATTCTCAAGGCGCAGTGGCATTTATCCAACGGCCAGGCCTCTCTCATCACGTCATTGTGGTTGGCCGGGATCATGGTCGGAGCCGTGCTTTTTGGCTACTTGGCCGATCGGTTTGGGCGTAAGAAGCTTTTTCTGTTGACGCTGACTGTCTACTCCGTCTTCACCCTGTGTTCGGCCCTTTCGCCGGGATTCACGTTGTTCGTGGTGTTCCGCTTTCTGACGGCCATCGGCGTGGGGGCGGAATATTCCGCCATCAACGGCGCGATCGGTGAACTGCTGCCAGTGCAACATCGCGGGCGAGCGGCGGCGATTGTGATGAACTTCTGGCCCGTCGGGGCCATGCTGGCGGCCCTGGTGAGCATTCTGTTTTTGAATCTGATTCCCCAGCAGGCTATTGCCTGGCGATTGGGCTTTGCGCTAGGCGCGGCGGGTGGATTGTTTGTGGCCTATTTCCGGCGCGTGTTGCCGGAATCGCCGCGTTGGCTGCTGTCGCGCGGGCGGCTGGAAGCGGCCGGAAAAGCCAGGGATGGCATTGTACGTTCCGCAGGACAGCAACCGGATGGTCGAGCAGCGATACCATGGCCAACAATGAGATCGCGCACCCATGACCGGGCACGCAGTGTTATAGTCGATTTGCGGGAATTGCTCAGCCGATATCCGTATCGGCTGATGTTGGGGGCCACCTTGGACCTATCGGAAGCGTTCGGCTACTACGGCATGTTCACTTTTCTGGCCTTAGCCGTGCTACCCCAGGTGCATATTGCCAACAGCCACATGCCGTGGTTTTACCTCCTGGGGAATGTCGGGGCGCTTGCCGGCGGCCTGTTGATGGCTTGGAAATTCGATCGATTGGGCCGCAAGCGAACCGTACCACTCTTTTATACGCTGGCGGCATTGACCAGCGTGCTGATGGCGCCGGCCGCGGCGACACATTCACCGTCGCTGGTTCTAATCGCGTTCATGGCGGCGAATTTCTGCGCCACGGGAGCATGGACCAGTGCGTATCCAACATTTTCGGAAATCTTTCCGACGCACCTGCGTTCCACGGGAATCGGTGTTTCGGTAGCGGTTGGGCGAATTGGCGCGATCGCGTCCGGTCCCCTGCTCGTGGCGGTTTCTAGATCAGCATGGGGTGACGCGGGCGTATTTGGCCTGATGGGGTTGCTCTGGCTGGTCGGTGCATTAGCCATGATTCCGTGGGGGCGCTGGGGAATCGAAGGTGCGGGTGTATCGTTGGAGACGATCGCGCAACCGGTTTTCGTATCGGGCGGAGGGTGTTGAAATGATTCAAGGAATGACCACAGATAGCGGTCATGTGCCGCGGGCGGCACGTATCGCGCTGATGGGCGGTGCGTATGGAAATGTGCCGGCCCTGCGCGCGTGCCTGGAGGATGCCCGCGGGCAGGACTGCACGCAGTATGGATTTCTTGGCGATGCCATCGGTTGCTGCGGCCATAGCGATGAAATCGTAGACCTGATCCGCGCTGAATTCGATATGGTAGTGGCCGGCAATCATGAGCGGCAGGCGGCGGCCGGGAAAAACGAATGTGCATGCGGCTATTTATCGGCGGAAGATGAACGAGCCAGTTGCCAGGCATTTGCTTATGTCAGCAGGAGCCTTTCTGAAGAAAACCGCCGTTGGCTGGCGACATGGCCGGCGCTCTACCGTGTAAACGCGCCGGCGGGCGCGATTCTTCTTTGCCATGGCAGCCCGCGCCGAACAAATGAGTTTCTCTATGAATCGAACCTGGACGAGAAGTCGTTGCGGAGCCTGTTAACAATTTCGAGGGCCTGTGGGTTCGTCAGCACCCATTCAGGCTTGCCTTGGCTGCGGGACATCGATGACGCGGGATTCGCAGCCAATTGCGGCGTGGTCGGAAAACCGGATCATGACGGCGATCCGGGGGTGCATTACTTGATTCTGAAAGTTACAGGCGCCGGTGTGGCAGCGGAAATTCGCCGCGTTGAATACGACCACGAAGCCTGGGCGGCGCAACTGCGCCGGGAAGGTATCGCCGAGGTATTCGTAGAACCACTGGTTACCGGGATATGGACGGTAGGGGTTAAAAGTCTGCCACCGGTCGAGCGCGTTGTCCAGCGTCGCCCCGCCGGAGGCCGCCTGCGACTGAACTGGCGTAAGGTCGCAACAACCGGCCCTAAGATAGCGTTGACGGTGCTGCCCGCAGAGAATCGGTTTGATCGCCAATTGAGGCGGA
>JAKCCC010000016.1 GCA_021838985.1 Planctomycetota bacterium | reverse complement strand
AAGAAAGCGGGCGGCCTGTCAAGCCCCCGCCGAATGCGAATCTGCTCCCGGAAAGACCGGCCCCCACCAACCGCCCGCCCCTGGCGGCTCAGCTCAACGCGCGGCTACCCTCTTTGCGGAATCGCTGCCGCACACGGCTATTAATGATACATTCCAGGGGCCAAGCCCGCGTGCCTCTGGCCCGGAAAAGCGGCGAGATGCCGCTTCTACTTTGACGAACGGTACGCCTCAATAAGAGCCGTGTGTAATATACGACCGCGCCGCAGGCGGTGCGCAGGGGCTTCCAGTGATGGCGATGGGCGCGGCGCGGAGATATGATAAATAGAATGCTCGTTGAGCAAGCGAGGCCATGATGCGCCTGACCATCCGGCGCAAAATCGTCGGCACGCTGGTCATGGTGGGCCTGCTGCCGCTAGCCATCAGTCTGCTGACCCTCGTCGGCCTGGGTGCCCGCACGCGCGTGGAAACGCTGCGCCACACGTACGGCATTGTCGCCTATTCCTGCGCCCAAGCTGTGTCCCAACGGTTGGCGGCCGAACTTCAGCGGCTCAACCTGTTCGCCCGGTTGCCGGCCGTCGTGGCGTATGTACGCCAGCAGGATACGCGGCACGGCGCGGGGGTTAGCCGCGTGGCGGCTGCCGTCCCGGCGGGCAGGGCGCCGGACATCAGCCAGCCTGCGTCTTCTATGAACAGCATTCTGCATAATCCCCTGGCCTATCGTCTGCGCCTGATCGGTGGCCGCAACGCCGGACCGGCGCACTTTGTAGTCACGGATCGCTATGGAAATCTGATTGCCGCCGACGTTCCGCCACGGCGATTTCTGGCCGAAGCTAAACCTTTTTCCAGCGCGCTTTTACGGCGCCGTCGTAACGAGATCTATATCCGTGCGGTGCGCCAAGCCCCATCCACAGGCGCCGCGGCCGTGGTGCTGGTCATACCAATTGATTCCCGCCAGAGCCTGGCTCCGCTTGGCTATATCCAAGAGACGATGACTTTCGATGCTTTGCGCCGCCGTCTTCAGACGCACCGCTTATTAAGCCGAGCCACGGTCCAAATTTACGACCGTCAGCAGAAACGGACCGTCCTGCTGGCCGGCAGCGCGAAGCAGGCGGCGCTGGCTCAACGGCACTTCGCGCAAGCCAGACCGCCTATTCACGGGCTGGGCTGGTTGGAGAATCTGCTGGCCGGTGTCGTGATCGGCCATGCCCGGGTGCATCTGTCGCATCTGGTCTCGGCAGCGCATGGTCGGATCCATGGTCCAGCCTGGTCCGTATTGGTCAGCCAGCCGGCGACCCTGGTGCTGGCGCCAATCCTGATCCAGGCGCGCATAATCGGCTGCGCTGGACTGCTGCTGATTGTGGGGCTGTTTCTGATTGGATTCATCATCAGCCAGCGCGAATTCGTGGCGCCGGTGGCGGCGTTGCGCCAGGCCACCGCGGCCATCGGTCGCGGCCAGTTGAACGTGCGGCTGCTGTCCCCAGGCGAGAGGCGCCACGCGCTTTTCCACGACGACGAGCTGGCCGACCTGGCCCGCGATTTCGAACAGATGACACGGCGCCTGCAACAGCATCGTAATAAGCTCGAACAAAGCGACCAGGCGAAAAAGCGTTTCATCGATCTGGCGGCGCACGAACTCCGCACGCCCGTGACCCGCATCCGTGCGGCGGTGACGCTGCTGCGGCGCCAGCTGACCCGGGCCGGCTTGGCGGCCCCCGCCGCCCAGGCGTCCGATCCGCGGAGCGGTGATTCCACGGTGTATTGGCCGCTGTATCTGGACAATATCAGCGCCGCCACGGCACGCCTGGAAAAGATCGTCACCGATCTTACCAAACTGGTGGAGTCGAACCGCTTTTCCACGCAGCTGCATCGCCAGCGTTTCGATGTTCGGCAGTTGATCCTTGAGACCGGCGCCCAAAGCCGCGTCTTTTTTGCCGCCCGCCGGCAACAACTGGATATCTCCGTCCCCCCGACTCTGCCGGAATTTGACGGCGATCCAGACAAAATCGCCGACGCCTTGACTAATGTGCTCAGCAACGCCAGCCGCTTTTCGCCGGATGGCTCGACGATTCGATTGACCGCGCACGCGACATTTGGTGACCTGCTCGAAATTCTGGTGGAGGATTCCGGCCCCGGGCTGCCGGCGCAGGTGCTCGAGGAACTTTTCGAACCGTTTCGCACCGGCGGGGACGTTCTGCGCCATCAAAGCCCCACCGCCGAGGAGAAGAGCAGCGGCTTGGGGCTGGGGTTGGCGATTGTCCGGCGGTTTGTGGAGCTGCACGGCGGGACGGTGCGGATCCAGCCGCTGCCGCGGGGAACCCAGGTCCAGATGCTGCTGCCGTTTAGCCAGGAGCAGCCGGTGGTTTCCGCGCCTAAGCCCACCGAGCCAGCCGCGGCGCATACCGCCGGACCATGATGGAATTAAGTTTTGTCGATCCGCTGTGGTTATGGGCGCTGGCGCCGGTGTTGATACTGGGCTTGGCCGCCTTGGGTCGGGGGCGGCGCCGGGCTTATCTGTTTCCGGCGCTGGACTTTTTTCCGCCGGCCGCGCCTGCTCCATCCGCGGGGCGCCAGGCGATGGATTGGTTGTGGCTGTTCGTATTCGCGGGCGCCGTGCTGGTGGTGTTGGCCGCGGCCGGGCCACAGGTGCGGTGGGCTAAGCCAGCTCCGCAACCGACCATCCGCCTGTACGCTGTCGCTCGGGCGTTGCCACCGTCCGCCCCGCTTGCCACGGGGCGCCGGCCGTCCGCCCCTCCATCACCCGCCCCAGGCAAAAGCGCACCTATCCGTATCACCCGCCGGAGTCGATCGAGGTCAACCCAGGGCGACTACGCCGCGCGGCTGCAAGCGCTTTCCAGCCAGAGGGTCGACCTTTGGGTACGCTGCCTCTACCGCCTGCCGCGGCGGCAATATCGCTTGGTATTTCGGGGCGGTGGACAGGCGCTGGCTTTAACTGTTCCTGGCCGCCGGCTGACACGGGGCTTTACGTGGACGCATCTCGCCGCGGGCCACATCGTGCGATTAAGGCTCCAGCACGGCCACCACGTACTGGCCCAAACCGTGCTCTCGCGCCGATCCGTGGCCACACCGTTTAATATCAATCTTGTCGGGCACGTGCCCCGTGCGCTCGTTCGCCTGCTGCGACTGATGCCGGGCGCGCACTGGAATGAAACCGGCACCAGGCCGACCTTCACCGTTTTGACGCGGCACGGGAGCGCGCCCTGGATTTTGCAGTCGGACGTCATTTTAGCCATCGGGCACACGGCGGCGCCGGACATGATCCCCGGCGGCATCATCCAACCGCCACCCGGGGAAGCTCTAACGATCGGTCAACCGGCCAGTCCCCTTTTGAGTCATGTCCACTTCGCCTCCGTTCACGTGCGGCGGCTTTTTGCGGCGAGACTTGGGCCCAATTGGCGAACCCTGGTTAGGCTTGGTCCGCGGTCGTGGTTGGCGGAGTGCACGGATGCCCATACGCATACCCGGTGGTTGTGGCTGGCCAGTCCGCCCCAGGCCCGATTTACAGATTGGCCGCAGCACCTCGGCTTTGTCATTTTCTTCGCCAACCTGGTTCGGGCTGTGGTCGGCGGGGCGGGGCGGGCGGTGGCCGGAACCTGGTGGCGGCAGGAAGAGGGAGAATCCCAACGCGATTCCGGCAGCCTATGGCTCGAGACATCCGAGCACGGAAACACCCGGTCGACGATGGCTACCTCCACGTCGGGTTGGCATTTGCTGGCGCCTTGGCTGGGGCTATTGAGCGCTGCGCTGTGGACCGTCGCCGCCGCCGGCTTGTTATGGCGCTACACTCCCGCAGGGCTTCGCTGAGGGTCACTCATTTTTCGGGGAGTGCGGCAACAGGTGCCCCTCAGGTAGGGCAGGCAACCTGCCTGTGCTGCGTGGTATTTATACCGCACACGGCTATGAACGATACAGTCCAGGGGCCATGTCAGCGTGCATCTGGCCCCGAAAAGCGGCGGGACGCCGCTTCTGCTTTGACGAACGGTACGTCGCCATAAGAGCCGTGTGTAGTATCTATACCCAAGGGAGCATGTCCGCCACCCTTAAAAATCGGCAAAAGTCGAGCTCAGGCGTCGCTGTGCTTCCGCCGCGGCAGGCCCGGCCGCAGGGGGTTGGGCAAGGCCGCCGCGGGCCGGCGATAGTTTCTGTCATGAAAATGATCGCCAGATCGGTCGCCGAAGGCTTGCCCGGCGGGCCGCGAGGCGTTAAACCATGTTCTATGGAGTCGCCGGGCATTCCCGACGAGCTACGGGGAGTGTACGAATCCGCCGTACTCGCCCGTATTGCCGACGAACTGGTAGCGCAGCGACACGTTGGCGCCACCGGGCAGTGGGGAAGCTGCGCGCTGCTGTTGGCGGCGGGTGTGCAGCGGCGTTTGAACCGACCGGTTTTGGTGGTACACGCGCATCTGGATGAAGCCGACGATGCCCTCGAGCAACTGGCCTACTTTCGCCCAGACGCCCGGAGCGAATTGTTCCCCGCCCATGAGGTTCTGCCGGGAGAATCGAATCTGTCCCAGGAATTGGCGGCGCAGCGGCTGGAACTGGCCGCAGACTTGAGCTGCGGCCGGCGCCCGCAATTCCTGCTCGCCCCCATTCAAGCCCTGATGCAACCCTGCCCCGATCAGAGCCTGCTGGCGGAACAAGTCGTCACACTGCGGGCCGGCGCGGCCACGGAAAATACCCGCCGCGATGCCTTAATCGCCTGGTTGGCGAGACACCGCTACACGCGCCTGGACGCGGTGGAAAATCCGGGAGATTTCGCGGTGCGGGGTGAAATTATCGACGTCTGGCCTGTCGCGGCGGCGCAGCCGGTGCGCCTGCAGTTTTTCGGCGAGGGGATCGAGCGGATGCATGGCTTTGATCCGGAAACGCTTTCCCCTTCCGCCGATATTTCCACCGTGCGTCTGGCCGGCCTGGAACAGAGCGTCGCCTGGCCGGTGGAAAGAACCGTGAGTTTTCTCTCATTATTGCCGCGCGACACTATTATCTGGTTCATCGAGCCGGCTGAAATTCAGGAGCAGGGCCGCAGCTATTTTGACCGCCTCTCCGATGCGCGCGGCATTTATCCGCCGGCGGCGGTGTTTCGCCAGGCCCAGGATTTAGCATGGGCCCAGATACATCAATTTGCCCCCGCCACCGAATCCACGCTTCGTCTGCCCTGCCAATCGGTTGAGCAGTTCGATACTCAACCCGATGCGGCATTGGCGGAGTTGGCCGCACTGGCGGCGGAAAACCAAGTCGTGGTGGTATGTCAGAACAGCTCGGAACGCAACCGTCTGCGGGATTTACTGCACGTGAAGCATCCCGGCATTCAGGAAAAGGTGGCCATGCCCATCGGCGATCTGGCGCAGGGGTTTCGCTGGCGGCTGGATGAAGCGGCCCCCTCTGCCGTAATCGGGGACCGTGACCATGCTTCTAGCCCTGGCCCCGCGGGGGCGCGGGCCTTGGGTTCCCATGGCGCCGTCAGCGCCGGCGAAACGCCCGCGCCGTCTCCTAAAGCAGCAACGCCGGTGCGGCCCGCAAAGGACTCCCAGCCCGCCGTACCAAGCCGCCCCCCGGCGGTCCCAGCGCGCGAAGATGGCCGCTGGCTGATTTTGCTGGCCCATCACGAACTGTTCCACCGCTATCACCAGAAGCGGCGTCTGCGCGGCCTGCCGGGCGCCCGGCCGCTGGACCATTTCCTCGATCTGGCGGCCGGCGACTACGTGGTGCATGTCCAGCACGGTATCGCCCGGTACCAGGGCATCAGCAACTTAAGCCGCGACGGCCGTTCCCTGGAATATCTGACGCTGGTTTTCGCGCGTGATGCCACGTTGCACGTGCCCATCACGCAGATTCACCTGGTGCAAAAATATGTCGGAGGGGCGCAGGGTCGGCCTCCTTTGTCAGTGCTGGGCGGCAGTTCCTGGGCCAAACAGAAGGAAAAAGTTTCCGAAGCGCTCGAGCAACTCGCCACGGACATGCTGCAAACCCAGGCGGCGCGGCGGCAATTTCCGGGCGTGGCCTATCCTACGGATACGCTGTGGATGAAGGAATTTGAAAACGCCTTCCCCTTTCAACCGACCCCGGATCAGATCAGCTGCATGGAGTCCATCAAGGCCGATCTGCAACAGCCGCGCCCCATGGATCGCCTGCTATGCGGCGATGTCGGCTACGGAAAAACCGAACTGGCGATCCGGGCGGCATTTAAAGTTTGCGAAGCCGGCAAGCAGGTTGCGGTGCTGGCGCCCACCACGGTGCTGGTGGAGCAACATGAGAACACGTTCCGGCAGCGCATGGGTGATTATCCCTTCGTGGTGGAAAGTATTTCCCGCTTCAAAACGGCGCAGCGCATCCGCGATATTCTCCAGCGCACGGCCCAAGGGCGGGTGGATGTGCTGATCGGTACGCACCGGCTCCTGAGCCGCGATGTCCAGTTCGCCGATCTGGGGCTGGTGGTCATTGATGAAGAGCAGCGCTTCGGCGTCGAGCACAAGGAGCGCCTCAAACAGCTGCGCCTGACTGTGGACGTGCTGACCATGACCGCCACGCCGATTCCCCGCACGCTGCACATGAGCCTGCTGGGGCTTCGTGATATCTCCAATCTGGCCACGCCACCGCGGGATCGCCGCAGCGTGGTGACGGAAGTCATGGCCTGGGACGCGGCTCGAATCCAGCGAGCGCTGCAGCGGGAGTTGGCCCGCGATGGCCAGATTTATTTTGTGCACAACCGCGTGTGGAATATCGCCGTGGTGGCCGCGCAAATTCAACGTCTGGTGCCCGACGCCCGCGTGGTGATCGGCCACGGCCAGATGCCCGATCAGGAACTCGAGGACGTGATGCACCGGTTTGTCACCCGTCAGGCGGATATTCTGGTTTCCACCACGATCATTGAAAGCGGCCTGGATATTCCGTCCGCCAACACCATTTTCATTCATGAGGCGGAAAATTTCGGCTTAGGTGACCTGCATCAGTTACGCGGCCGCGTGGGCCGTTCCCACCACCGGGCGTACTGTTATCTGGTGTTGAGCGCCGATAAAGCCATCAGCGATACCGCCGCCAAGCGTCTGAAAGCAATGGAGGAATACGCTTCCCTAGGGGCGGGGTTTAAAATCGCCCTGCGTGACCTGGAAATTCGCGGCGCCGGTAATCTGCTCGGCCAGGAACAGTCGGGCCATATCGCCGCGGTCGGCTACGAGTTGTACTGCCAGCTGCTCGAGCAGGCGGTCAAGCGGGTTCAGAACCTGCCGCTGGAGCAGCCGCCGGAGGTGAATCTGGATCTGGGCGTCACCGGCAGCCTGCCACGCACGTATGTCAGCAGTGAAAAGCAACGCATGGAACTGTATCGTCGTCTTTCGCGCTGCCACAGCGCGGAAACGCTGGCCGCGTGGCGGCAGGACATCCGGGATGCCTTCGGTCCGTTGCCGAAGGCCGCCGAAACGCTCTTCGCGCTGGCCGAGCTGCGGGTCCTGGCGGTGGGCTGGGGCATTGTGAGCATCATCAGCCATAGGCCGGACCTAATTTTCACGCTCCAGGATTTATCCAAGCTGGGTCCTCTGCTGCAGAAGGCCCCCGGTGTCGTCCGCCCGGTCGATGAAAAGTCGATTCACCTGCGTCTACCGCCGGCCTATTTCGAGGGTGACACATTGATGAATGTATTGCGGAACATGCTCACCGCCCCCGCCGGTCGCAAGCAGGACCTCCCGATCGCCAAGGGAAACCCGGAGGCCTCGGGATCAGCCGTGGCGGGAAGACACGAAGATATAAAAGATATGTGGGCATAACTCGCCGCGGCTAAATCTGGGGCGCCGCCGCCCCGGCAACCACACCCGTCGCTTACACTCCGGGCTATGAACAACAACCACGCGCATTTCATGGCCCCAAGGTCGCCGCCGGCGACCTCCGGGCTATGAAGGGCATAACGCCGTATCCCAATCTCCGTGTTTCTTCGCGCGGCGCACGAATTGTTTTCCCCGCAGCGCCGTGCAAACCACAGTTTACCCGCCGCGGCGGGGACTCCACCGATGACACGGATAAAATCAAGGGAATCCGTGCCACGATCCTTCAAAATCTTCGCACCGTGCGAAAATTTTATTCGTCACCAGAACATCCTTTTATCCCACGGACCGCCACTCCCGGCAAGGTCTCCAAAGGCGACTCTGCGACGCGGGGGCTATGGATACCGCACACGGCTATTAATGATATATTCCAGAGGCCGGGCCAGCGTGCAACTGGCAAAGCGGCGGGACGCCGCTTCTACTTTGACGAACGGTACGTCTTAATAAGAGCCGCGTGTAGTATATTTTGGTTACCGGCGTAGTTTAGTCGCCATGGCGACCCGCGCTGGGTAATCTGTGGATTGTGTTTGGCCGCGGCACGCCCTAGGCCTATTTTATCCGCACCAGATTGTCATTCCGCACGCCCAGGGCTGACCAATATGGCTGAGTGTCAGCCAACCAGCGCTGGGCGTCTTGATAATACCCGGCGGTGGGCCTGAGCTGCGCGACGCGCTGTCCCCACCAGCGGTTAAAGGCCTCCATGAACGCCTCGCGAAGGTACTTGCTGGCCATGCTCGCCAAGGCGGTCGGCAGGCTGCTCAGCTCGGCTTTTTCCCGGAAAAAGACCGTGGTTTCCCGCAGACCGTCGCGGATGTGGTAAGCGCTTTCGTGGGGGCCTTCCGCCAGGACTTTAAAGTGCGCCAGCCCAAAGGCGTCCAGCAGGAGCGGCAAGTACCGATCGCGACCACCTTGTTTATCCACCACCACCAGCAGCGGCTCAGCGCCAAAACGCTCGTGCAGCCGGGCCAGGTGACGCATGGTCAGTGTCGTCAGCACCGTGGCCTTGTTGCGCGTGGCGGCCAGAAGTTGATTGAAACGTGCTTCATCCAGCAACTCCGCCCATAACGCCGCCGGCGCTATTTGCGCCTCCGCCAGAACTCCCCGCAGCAAATTAACGGTAACGCCCACAGCGTCGGCGCTGCAAAACAGCGGTAAGGCGGCACACGTATCGCGGTACCAGCACTGGTTGGGGTGGTATTCCAGCGGCGTTTGCAGCAGGACCAACAATTGGCGGATGTTCCCGGCGTCGGCCATCGGCGGCTCCAGCAGACGGCACACGGTCAGCACGGTCCGCTCCATCTGGGCCAGGCCGTCGGTCAGACGCCGCACCAGTTTGCTGTCGGTGATAATCAGCTTACCATCGCGGACGGGTCCCTGGCGCAGCACGGCGCGGCGCAGTTGCCGCCAGAGCTGTTCCGGCGCCTCCATATTCAGGGCCGCGCCATCTCCCGGCGCCGTCCGGAACGCCGCCGCGGACACCACCAAGGGACCGAGCACGGGGCCATAACCCGCTTCATCAATTCCGGCAATAATCATGGCTGTGGGCAGGCCTGGAAACAACCACCGCGTCCCGCTGGCGCTGCCGGCGGGGCTGGTGGACATGATACCACGGCGCGGCTCGCCGGCCGCAACCAAACACAATCCACAGATTATCCAGCGCGGGTCGCTGTGGCGACTAAACTACGCCGGCAACCAAATATACTACACACGGTTCTTATTGAGACGTACCGTTCGTCAAAGTAGAAGCGGCGTCCCGCCGCTTTTCTGGGCCAGCTGCACGCTGGCCCGGCCTCTGGAATATATCATTAATAGCCGTGTGTGGTATACATAGCCCCCGCGCCGCAGAGTCGCCTTTGGGGACTTATGCCGGGGGTAGCGGTCCGTCGCCGAACATGCTGTCCCGATGACGAACAAAAACCTTCGCATCGCGCAAAGATTTTGAAGGATTGTGATACAGCGCGGTCTGGTCCCGGAGCGCCGGGACTAAACTACGCGGCAACCTGATGCTCTGTCAGCACTTATCTTTCGGGTACCCCGTCCGGAAGCCATTCACCGGGTCGCCGCGGGCGAATCGCTACGGCGACCCGGAGGAGCACCGGCCGCCTGAAGGCCGGTGCTTTACGCGAGGTAGATCGACCCGCCGGGCGAAAGAGGGGGAATCTGATGTTTCCGGCGGCGCACATCTTCTGGATACAGCGCGAACGACGGGGCGATTTCGATGACACAGTCAGGCACCCCATCCGGTTGGCGGGGTACTTTTACCCCGGCGGCCTCAAGCCAGGCCGCATTGCGGGCCACGGTTATCTCCTGCGAGCTGCGCAGGGAATCGACGCCTTCCAGTTGCTTGATGGGTGCGAATTCATCCTGCCGATCGGCTTCATAAATGATGCTGCGGCGTGCCAGCGGCAGGGCGTCAAAGATGAAGGTCTCCAGCTTCACTGCATTGGGTTGGGCGGGGTGGAGGAGGCGCCCGCTGGGCAGGTCGAGGCAGGAAACTTTCTTTTCCGCGCGGTGATAGGGCAGGGCGAAGCCACCGGCGCCAAGTCGCTCCACGAAATCGCGCCGCAGGACATGCAGGGCAATACTGCCGGCGGAAAAACGCAATGTTCCATCCGGACACCGCTGTTCGGCCAGAGCCTCCGGCAGATCGCTGTATTCGATCACCGTCAGCTTCCCGTCCGCCAGGCAAAAAGTGCCGACTTTTTCCTTGCCGCAGGCCTTGGGAAGCATCTTGCTGGACATATCGGCCGCTGCCAGATCGTGCAGACCGATAAAGACCGGATCCAGGCAGCGGACCAAGGGATTGTCCACCTGAAAGTAACTGATCTGCTCAATACCGCGGCGCGCCATATCGGCGAGACTGCCGCTTTTATGCAAGGCCAGCAGCGAACCCCCGTGGCCATTCGGGCATAGCGCCAGCGACGCTGGTGATTCCAGAAGGACTTTTCCGGCGAAATCCACCGCCGGCAGCATAGCCTGTGGAAAAAACATCACCTGATCGTCGCCTAAGCCAAAGTAGCGCTGCTGCGTCCAGAAAGCCACCGTGGCCGCATGGTTGGCCGGACTGGTCATAATGTAAAAAGCTATGGCGCGGCCGCAGCGTGATTCCCACGCCCGAATGAATTCAGCGAAGCATTGGAAAAGCGGCTTGCTGCGCACCGGCGTGACCGGCAGCGTGCCTTTCGGGCCGGGACAGCCCAGGCGCGTGCCCTGTCCACCGGCGACGACAAACGCCGCCACTTTCCCTTGCCGCAGCAGCTCCTCACCGCGCCGGTGGGCCAGGCGATATTTTTCCTCCGTTTCGCGGTCGGCGGGATGGTGCGGGAAATAGGGCGCTGGCTCGAGCGTCCCGGGCCGGACGCACGATCGAGGGCGCTTCACGATGGTTTCCACCAGTTCCTGGACGAGGGACCAGTCGATGGAGGCGACCTGGGCATCCAGCCGGTCCCGCTCGGCCGTCGCCAGAGAATTATAAAAGGTGTAGATATGTTCTTGTCCAGCCGCGGCGAGCTGTTCTCGAAGGCGGGCATGATCCGGGGGGCTGGACATCATTAAACCTTATCCGGCACCGGCTGGAGGGGCCAAGCCGTCATTCCTGCGCCAGCCTCTTGCGACGGCCAGCCGTTCAACGCGCGGATTTAACCGACTCCCGCCAGCCGTGTCAAGGCGGGATGGCTGGGCTGGTGATGCGTTGCGAACAGGGAAGCGCCAACCTCGGCGAGGCGCCAGCCCGCCCCCTTTCCAAGGGGTCTCCGTTCCTGCGGGTTGGGAGGCCGTTCAGGAAACGTCGGGGTTTGGCTTTTTGTTCCAGGTTCCGGCTCGTCCGGCTTACGAAGCCCGGCTCGTCCGGCTTACGAAGTCCGGCCGGGCGGCGGTGTGGCCGGTACGGGCCCACCGGCGCTAACATGAATCAGATAGCCGGGAGGATCCAGGCACGCGGCCAGCAGGTTCCACGCCTCCACTTCCATTTCGGTGGGCGGATGCGGCCGCACGCAACAGCCATATATTTTCAGGGCCTTTTCGGCGCCTTCATACGCCAGTCGCTCGACCGTTAATTGCGGTTGTTCGGAACCGAGAATGCAGTCCCGCAACACCCGTCGAAAGCGTTCGCAGGCATAGCGCCCCAGTTCGTCCAGATTGCGGACGTAATGAATTTGCTCCTCCAGATGGTGGGCGCGCAGCACCCGTACCGCCTCGGCATTGGATAAGGCCGGCAAAGCCGCGGCCACGCCTTCAATTTGCATTCGGAACTGCCGGCACCGCACCACGAAGGCTTCCGCCATCTTCTGGGCTTCGGCCAGCGGAGCGGGGCGGTTGCAATATTGACAATGCACTTGTCCGGGGCGCCGCCCCCATAGGCCGTGATGCTCCGGCGGCGCCGCGACCGGCCGGGCACAGGTTGGACACAGCAGAGATGACTCTGGCATGCGAGACTCCTTCGAGCGCTCGCTTCCTGTAACCTTGCTAGAGGTATTATGACATGGCACTGGGTCGGTTGCAAGGGCCGGGCGAGTCTTACCGGCACCCGCGAACAGATGTCCGGGATGGTTCATGTTTTATTCGGATCGCAAATCGTTTATTCTCTCGTACTTTGATTGATGGAGCGTCCGAAACCATGAAAATTCACGAATATCAAGCCCGCGAACTGCTGGCGCAAGCCGGTATTCCCGTCCCGGCCGCCCGGGTGGTTGAATCCGCGGCCGCGGCGCAGGCGGCGTTCCAAGCCAATGGTTCTCCGGTGCAGGTGCTCAAGGCCCAGGTGTTCGCCGGCGGGCGCGGCAAGGCGGGGTTTGTCAAGCTGGTTAAATCGCCCGAGGAGGCGCGGGCGGCGGCCGAGTTCATGCTCACGCATCGGATGGTATCGCCGCAGACGCCGCCGCAGGGTTTGCCGGTGAAGAAGTTACTGATTGCCGCCGCGGTGGAGATCAGCCATGAGTATTACTTGGGCGTGGCGGTGGACCGC
>JAKCCC010000015.1 GCA_021838985.1 Planctomycetota bacterium | reverse complement strand
GCTTTCGTTGGCGGACGCGATCCAAAGCTATTTCTTTAACAGCCAGTTGGTGACTCTGCCCGACGGTGCCTTCGCTTTGATCGCCCCGATGGAGTGTCGGGCCCATGCGGCGGTCAGGGGGCTGGTCGAGGAACTCACGCAGCGCGGCTTGTGGCGTCAGGCGCATTTTGTGGAGGTCCGCCAAAGTATGCGCAATGGCGGGGGACCGGCGTGTCTGCGACTGCGCGTGGTGTTGGATGACGGGGAACTGGCGGCCATGCATCAGGGGGTGCGGCTGTCCGAGCCGTTGTATGAGCGCTTGCGGCGGTGGGTGCAGCACCATTATCGTGAAGAGTTGCACCCAGCGGATCTGGCCGATCCACAGCTGCTGCGCGAAACGCGGGTGGCGCTGGATGAATTAACGCGGATGCTCGGCTTGGGACCGCTCTATGACTTTCAGCGCTAGGGTGGGTGTGGCTCAGAAATATTCGGCGCTGGCGCTGCTGTTCGGCGGCGCGGGCCTGATCGTCCTGTGGGAACTCTTGTTGTGCGTGGCGGTGCGGGGCTGGCTCCGCGGAACGGCGGTTGCGGTGGCGGGGCATTTTGTCCGGGTCCACATGACGCCGCTGGCGTGGACCACTTATTTAGCCGTGCTCTGCGGTCTGCTGGGTTGGCTGGTCCCCACTTTCCGTCCGAGCCGCTGGCGCTACCGCCTGGTTCTCTGCTGGCTCTGGTCGGTGCCGGCCTGGTGTTATTTTGACTGGCTTAATTTCTATTTCATGCGCAACCCCGCCACCGGTCTGCATGCCTGGGAATATCAGGGTCTGCCGGCGAGTCCGGTGGACCGATTCATCGGGTATCTTTTGGCTTTCGGCGCCATCGCCCCGGCTATGTTTCTAACCGCGGAAATCTGGCTGCGCCTGGGCCTGAACAAAATCCAGACCGCCGGCGTGTCCATTGGGCCGAAGGCGCGGACCCTGTGTGTCGCGGGTGGTGTGGTCTTTTTCCTGGCCCCGTTTTTCCTGCGCAGCCCCAGCGCCAACCTGCTGATCTGGATGAGCCTGATTTTTCTTTTAGACCCGATCAATTTCCGCCTGGGGCGGCCGAGCATCGTTGGTGACTTGCGCAGTGGCCGCTGGGGCCGGATGCTGGCCTTGATGGCGGGGGGGCTGACCTGCGGCTTCCTGTGGGAGTTCTGGAATTATTGGGCGATCGCGAAATGGACTTACCATCTGCCATTTCTGGGCGTTTGGCAACACTGGCGCTATTTTCAGATGCCGGTCCTGGGTCTGTCTGGCTTTCCGGCCTTTGGCGTGGAAGTCTGGGTGATGTGGCAATTCAGTCTGGTGTTGTTGCATCCCATCGTGGAAGGGGAACGTCGCCGGGATAACGGCGGGGAACCCCGGGGCCTTTTGGAGTGCATCTGACCGAGTGGCGAAACGCCTGGCTTAGCCCTTGTGCACCCAAATCCAACGGCGAGCGGTTGGATCAAATTGTTGAATCCACGCCCCGACGGGAGCGAATTTGACCCGGAATTGAAAATAAATCGCGCCGATCCGCGCCACCGTCGTATCCTGCTGGCGGGCCCGCAACTCATAAAGCCTTTTTCGCCAGCGATTATCCGAGCGCACAAAGCGCGCGTCGGAGGGCAAGAGTTTTTTTCGCGCCACCATATAACCGGTATGCGCCTCGCCGGTCAGATGGGCGGCCAGCAGTTGGTGGCAGCGATGGAAATCGGCCCGTAGATGTTCCAAAATCACCCGCAGACGGGACGGAGCGGCATCCGCAAAAATCACCGGTCCGAGCGGGTTTAGCCGGCCCCGGGGCGCCAGGCGCAACGAGCCGGCACCCGGAGCGGATGCGGGGGAGGGATGCGGCGCTGAAGCCGGGTGCGTGGCGGCGGTAGCCTGGGCCTTGGCCGGACCGGCAATGAAGTCCATGTCATTTTGCGCTTGGCGTTGAATGACCAGGGTGAGTTTGCCGTTCAGATTGACGTTGACCTCCAACGGTTTCGGCTGGCTGATCACCACCTCGCTATGGGTGCGGAGGCATCCGCCCATGGTGAGAAGGCCGCCCAAAAGCATACCGGCGCCGGCTATTCGCAATCCATTCATGGCAGGTCCTCGTGTTATTTCTACATCCCATTTTAACCGAATTCCGGGTTAGCCGCCTGAGAAGCGGCGGGCCAGGGTGAGCAGTCGGCGCAGAGTCAGGTGGCGCACGGGTATCGTCAGGTTCACCCGGCGAAGATCGCCGGGTTTAAACAGAATTTTCTTACCGCCGAGTACGATGACCCGCGGCTTCAAATGCAGCGGATTACCCGGCCCGCGCAGAAAAGCACATTTAAAGGTCATGGTGTCAGCAGCCAGTGAAACCCGCACATCCTCCTGCGTGAAGGGATAATCGTGCAGATCGTCGGCCATCGCATTGGCCAGCGGCTGGCCATAGGTGCCGGCCAAAACATTTCGGAGCAGCGGCACTTGGTGGAGTTGTAGAAATCCACCCGCCCCCCCGGTCAGTTCGATATTCCCGGTCACCTGACCACGCCAGTTGAAAGCCAGGTGCGCTTGGAGTGTTCCGATCCCGACCACATTGACGCGGCCGGGGGCCAATAAGGCGAAAAGCCGTTGCTGGGAAAAATGAGTTAACACGATGGTCGCCGCGCCGCGCCGTGGGACCAGATCGAATTCACCCGTGACCCGCAGTTGTCCCGTTGCCCAATGCGCAGCACCGCGCGTGATCGTCAAGCGCTGATGACGCAACCGCCAGGCCAGCGCGCCCTGATGCACGACTTGCCGGCTGATTTTTAGCGATGCGAAGGTCAACGCACCGTGGCGAATGGTCAGGTGGGGCGGTTGGCCGGTGCAATGCTCAAAGGCGAGATCGCCATCCAAGGACAGGCGTGTGAAGGCGAACTGGCGCGGGCTGGCGGCCGGCCAATCCACCGTCTTTGCGGCCATATGAAAATGTCCCTGGGCGGAGATCATTTGTTGTGGACCCAGCGTTTTAATCGCGCCGGTGAAGACGATGGTCCCATCGCCAATATGCAACTTGTCCCTGGCCAATGGCAGCGATGGCGGCAGAGCGCGGATGGTCGGGGCAACGGCCGAGGCCACGGAGGTATTCAGGCCGGCGATCACGGCAGCGCCGGCCATAAAGCGAGCCGTCAGTTCGTGGACCATGCGGGGCATGATACCAGAGACGAATTTGACATGTGTCCCGGAGAAGCCTAGTATTCCTGCAAGTTGGCAATACCATCCGGGAGGCGCAGACGTAAGCGCCGCCAGGGAAGCCGGTGCAAAACCGGCGCGGGTCCGCCACTGTAAATGGGCTGGCAGGCTGCTGCAAAAGCCCCGTGGGAATGAGGACGCGGGATTTCGGCCGGAGCCGAGGCGTCCAGAGCAAGCCGTATTGAGCCAAATACGAGCGAGTCTGGACAACGCAGGCTCCGGCAGGAAGACTCGCCCGTATTCTGCGGGGGATTGACCGCCGCCGGCCCGGACGTTTCCAAAGCCACTCGGCTCCGCAAGGCCGGGGAAGGTGAAACGCCCGGGAGAAAAGTGATTTTTTTCGGCCCATGAGCCAGGATACCTGCCCGGATGGTTCGGCGATGTTACTCCTCGGAAATCAGGAGGATCATCCGGTGACCAGGACGCTTGATGTCGTCATCGTGGGCCATGGCAGCCCGGAACCCTTGGCGAACGAGCAATTTGAAAAGCTCACCGCCGCTTATCAAGAACGGCACGCGGACTGGGTTATTCATCATACCTACATTGAACTGGCCGAACCCCTATTGGAACAGACGCTGCGGAGGGTCGCACAAACCGGCGGTGAAACCGTGGTTTTGCTCCCCCTGATTCTGCTGCGGGCCGGCCACATGAAGCATGACCTTCCCGAAAGTCTCAGCAGGATCCGCGCGGCTTTCCCGCACCGGCGTTTCCTTGTCGCGGAGCCGCTGGGCGTCGATGCACAGATGGTGGAAATCATTCGCCGACGGGCCACGGAATGTGGCGTGCCGGCGGGCCGGCCTTTTGTCAACGGCCAGGCGCCGGTGGGGCATGCCCCGAGAGATGAAAGCGCAGTGCGGAAGGCGGAAAACTCCAGTGGAATCGTAAGCACCGCGTTGCATTCCGATGGCGATCGGGATGAACCGGCGAGGCGGGCGGCAACGGCGGCCGGCGGGGTCCCGCCGGCCATTGCAAATGGGTCGAAACCGAGCCATCGGAAACCCATTTCGGACACAGCGGTCATTTTTGTGGGTCGCGGTTGCAGCGATGCCGACGCCAACAGCAATGTCTGCAAACTGGGGCGTCTGCTGGCGGAAGACTGCGGCGGGGTGCCGGTGTTTCCATGTTTCATCGGCGTTACGCGGCCCTCGCTGGAGGAAACGCTCCATCTGGCGGCGCTGACCCGTCCCCGGCACATGGCGATTATTCCATATTTTCTCTTCCATGGCGTGCTGGTGAAACGGATCCATGAACAGATCCGGCAATTCCGCGCGGCCCATCCGGAATGTTCAATCCAGATCGCCCGCCACCTGGATGACGGACAAGGAAATTTATTCGACCTGATGAATAAACGTGTCGCGGCAGCACTGATGGTCTCGGAGGGTGCCCATGGGTAGCTATCCCGTACCTTGGCCCCGGCGAAGGCGGAGGTGAGTTTCCCGATGTGAGCGGTTTTTAAAAATATGGTCTCGTGTGGGAAATTGTGACCTGCTCAAGCACCGGGATTTATCCTGATGGATAGCCACTACCGCGCCTCCGCACGCGGATGGAGCTTTTAAGAGCCGCTTTACAGCTAGATCAGGGTTGTGACAGAGGGTTGCGAGATGGCGATAGCACGGCACGGGCGCGTGATCGAAAACCAGAAGTTGAACGCCACCAGCCGGTTGCTGCGTGTGCAGCTGATAGAGGACGGAGGGCCGGAACTCCACGCGGGGCGCTATATTATTGTGGATTCGGGGCGGCGTGCCCCCAACGGTAAAATCGTGAAAAGAGCCTATTCCCTAATATCCGTCGATGCTGACCGCCGGCGGATGGAACTGGCCGTTAAATGGATCGATGGCGCGGGCGGCTCCACCTACATGCACCAGCTGGTCGCCGGCGCGGAACTGACGTTCAGCGGGCCGTGGGGACGGTTTTTTGTGCCCCCGGAGGCTGCCTCGCAGCGGATTGAGGTGGTCGCGACCGATACCGGGATTACCTGTGCGCTGGGTTTGCTGGCCAGCCTGCCCGCCGGTGCGCCGCCTGCGGCGCTACGCTTGGTATGGCTGGCGGCGGGAAGAGATTACTTTCTGGAACCGGAATTCGTGGAGCGCCGGCTCCCGGCAGGCTTGGGCGGTTTTGAGTTTATTGCCTGTGAATCCGTAGGCGATCCCCGGCGCCTCGCCGCGGCCCAACGGGCGCTGGATGGCCGAAGGGATCGGTCCGACCGCCTTTTTCTCGCCGGCGACGGTGCGGTGATTTGGCCCTTGCGCGACGCGGCGCGGAACCATGGCCTGCCGGAAGATCGAATTTATCTGGAGTGCTACTTTAATAATCCGGCGAAACAATCGGCTTAGCCGCCAAGGTCGCCACTCGCGGCCGCGGGTGGAAACCCGCGGCCGTTTGACATTCGCCTCCCTGACGGCCGCAGGCTTGCGATCCCGTGGCTGCCGACTACATCCTTGGCGGTTGGGTATGAAAGATGCGGGATAAGAGCAAAAAAGAGACGGACTACGGATAACCACGAAACCAAACTTCCCCGGCAGCGATGGCGTGAGGGCTTCACCACGGGCGCCTGCGCTGCTGCCGCGGCCAAAGCGGGCGCCCGCGTGCTGGTGCGCAACGTTACCCTGGCCGAAATTGCAACCACACTGCCGAATAAACGCCAGGTCGTGTTCGCGCTGAAGCGCTGCCAGCGCGATGGCCCCCGGGCGCTGTGCAGTGTCGTGAAGGATGCCGGCGACGATCCCGATTGCACGCATGGCGCGGAACTGGTGGCCCACGTGGAGATCAAAACCGAACCGGGCGTTATACTCCGCGGCGGGCCGGGCGTAGCCACAGTCACCAAACCGGGGCTGGGGTTGGAAGTCGGCGGGCCGGCCATTAATCCTGTCCCCCGCCGCAATATCACGGAAATGGTGCTGGAAGAACTCGCCGGCAGTCCCTACCGCGGCGCCCTCGTGACGATCGAGGTTCCCGGCGGAGAAGCCATGGCTAAGAAAACGCTCAACGCCCGCCTCGGATTACTGGGCGGTATTTCGATTCTCGGCACCACAGGAATCGTCAAGCCATATTCCACCGCTTCCTGGAAGGCCAGCGTCATTCAGGCGATTGATGTGGCGGCGTATCGGGGCGCCCAGGCGCTGGTGTTTACCACGGGGGGACGTTCCGAGCAGGCAGGGATGAAGTTGTTCCCCGACCTGGCTGAGGAGCAATTCATTCAGATGGGCGATTTTGTCGGCATCGCCTTTCGTCACGCGGCGGCGAAAAACATCCCCCGGGCCATCCTGGTGGCTATGATGGGCAAACTGTCCAAGATCGCCGCCGGAATCACCTACACTCATGCCCGCCAGGGCGAAGTCGATATGTATTTTCTGGCCAGGCTGGCGGCGGAGCTGGGCGGATCAGAATCGCTGCAACAGGAAATCCGCCAGGCCAACACCGCCCGGCAGGTGCTGGACCTGGCCCGCGCGCACGGCCTCTGGCAACTGCCTGAGGCGCTCTGCCGCCACGCCGCGGAAAATCTGCGGCAGCACGTGGAGCGGCGTCTGGCGGTGGCCGTATGTTTGGTTGATTTCGACGGCGCCCCGCTGGGGAGATATCCAGCGCGCGGTGATCAGCCGGTACAAGAAGCCGCAGCCGGATCCCTGAAAGTTGATAGCTGATGGTCGAACGCCGACCGCCAAATATTCGAGGTTAAAGGAGGTGCAAATATGGAACACGCTGTGATCCAAGATATGCGTCAGATGACCGGGCGGGGCCGGGCCATTGAGGATGAAAGTTTCAGCATCATCGACCGCGAAGCCGGCCCGCATCGTTTCCAACCCGATCAATGGGAGGTGGTGCGACGGGTGATTCATTCCACGGCGGATTTCGAATTCCTCCGACTGCTGGCTTTCCATCCCGACGCCATTCGCGACGGTGTAAGCGCCCTGCGCCGCGGCTGCCCGATTTTAATCGATGTTAAAATGATCGCCGCGGGTTTGAATGAAGAGCGCCTGGCGGCCTACGGCTGCCGAATTTACCAGTATATTTCCGATGCGGAGGTCATGGCCGCCGCGAAACGCGAAAATTCCACCCGCGCCATCGAAGCGATGCGGAAAGCCCATCGGGAAAAGCAACTCGATGGCGCCATCGTAGCCATCGGCAACGCCCCCACCGCCCTGCTGGAAGTGGTGCGGCTGGTGAACGAGGAAGCGGCCCGGCCGGCGCTGATCATTGGGGTGCCGGTGGGATTCGTTTCCGCGCCGGAATCCAAGCAAGCTGTGGCCAGCCAGCCGATCGTCCCGTGGATCGTATCCCGCGGCCGCAAAGGCGGCAGCCCTATCGCTGTGGCGATTATGCATGCGTTGCTGCGGCTGTCGGTGGAAAAAGCGAGCAGCGCCCAACCCGCGTAGCCCCCAGCGTCAGCGCGGGGTTGTGGCGCCCCACCATGGCTTCCGACCCGTCGCGGACGCTCCGAGCCACGAGAAAGCAAGGCGTGGCGCATGATGAATTTGAAACGCCAGTTATGAAAAAAGCTTTAACCATCATCGGCATCGGTGACGACGGCTGCCTGAGTTTGACCAGCCGGGCGATGAACGCGGTGGCTCAGGCGCAGGTGCTGATCGGCGGTCAGCGGCACCTGGCGTTTTTTCCGGAATTTTCCGGGCAGCGGATGGCCCTGCAAAACGGCATCGGCGAGGTGATCCGGCAATTGCCCCAACTGTGCGCTGAACAAAATGTCTGCGTGCTGGCCTCGGGTGATCCGCTGTTCTTCGGCGTGGGCAGCATGGTGCTCAAGGCCGTCGGCACCGAGCATGTGGATATTGTGCCGCACGTCAGTTCGATGCAATGGGCCTTTGCCCGTATCGGCCAGAAATGGGATGACGCGGCCTGGATTTCCGTGCACGGCCGCAGCCGCGAAGGATTCGTCACGCGGCTGCATCGCCTGCGCAAAGTGGCGTGCCTGACGGACGCGGAAAATTCGCCGCCGGTATTGGCCGGGGAAATGCTGCGGCTGGGCCAAACCGGCTGGCGGGCCTGGGTGTGTGAAAACCTCGGAGGTCCGAACGAGCGGATCCGGGAATTCACGCTGGCCGCGCTGGCCGCGTGCCGTGATATTGGAGCTTTGAATATCCTGATTCTGCGGCGCACCGACCCGGATTGGCGGTCCCCGCCGGCGCTGGCGTTTATTCACGAAGACGATTTCGCCAAACGGATGCCGAAAAAAGGACTGATCACCAAGCGGGAAGTTCGCACTCTGGCGCTGGGAGCGTTGCGATTGCGGCCCGACAGCGTGCTCTGGGACATCGGGGCCGGGTCCGGATCAGTCTCCATTGAAGCGGCGTTGTTGGCATACGAAGGCCGCGTGTACGCTATCGAGGTGGATCCGGAAGGGGTGGAGATCTGCCGCGAAAACATCCGGGCGCACGGTGTGGACAACGTGCGGGTGATCGCGGGGCGGGCGCCGGAGGCGCTGGCCGCACTGGAGGCGCCGGAGGCGGTCTTTATTGGCGGCAGCCAAGGATCGATGCGGGAAATCCTGGCGGTGTGTCTGGAGCGCCTGCGGCCCGGCGGACGGCTGGTCAGCACCGCCATTACGCTGGAAAACGTCGGCGAAACCTACAGCGCCTTGCGCGAACGGGGGTTGACGCCGGAAGTGCTGCTGGTGAACGTGTCCCGCGGCGCTCCGCTGGCGAAGTACGTGCGTTACGAGGCGCTTAATCCGGTACATATTTTTACGATTGAGAGGCCATGAAATACGGAAAACTATATGGCGTAGGCGTCGGGCCGGGGGCTTGCGACCTGATGACGCTGCGCGCGGTGCGGGTGCTGCGGGAAGTCCCGGTGATCGCGATCCCCCAACGTTCCCGCTGGGATGAATCGGTGGCGTGGCGCATCGCCGCGGCCCCGGTGGGCGCCGTCGCGGGCCAGGAACGCCTGTTTCTGACGTTTCCCATGACCAAGAATCCGCAGCACATTGCGCCGGCCTGGGACACGGCGTTTACGCAAATCGGCCAGCGCCTGGAGGCGGGTAAATCGGTGGCCTTCATCGCCGAAGGAGATCCGCTGTTTTACAGCACGTTTATCTACCTGCATCAACAGGCCCCCACGCGCTGGCCGGGCATTGAGATTGAGATTGTGCCGGGGGTGTCATCCATTTCGGCGGTGGCCGCAGTAACCAGCGATCCCATCGCCGACGGCCAGGAGCGCGTGGCGATCATTCCGGCCAGTTACGGCCTGGATGATTTACCGGACATTCTGGAGCGCTTCGACACGGTGCTGTTGCTGAAGGTCAGTTCGGTGATGCCGCGGGTCGTGGCCGCTTTGGAAAAAGCGGACCTGATCGATCGTGCCGTTTACGTATCCAAAGCGACGATGGCCGATCAGAAAATTGTTCCCGACCTGCGGAGCATCCGTAACGACCGTTGCGACTATTTTTCGATGGTGGTGGTTTCGCGCAAACATCGCAACGGCGTACTGGCCGGCCGCGGGCGAGCTGCGGTCGGCGCTCCGCGGAAAGTGGACATGGATAGCTCGCTGCTGACCGCGGAGCGTTGAATGCGAAATACCAGGTGCGGGATGCCAGTTGCTGCTCAACGCCAACCTTTGGCCATCTACGCCATCACCCGTCACGGCGTGGAACTCGCCCGGCGGCTGGGCGCTGCCCTGCCGGATGCGCACATCTATGTGTCCGATAAATTTTTGGCGCAAGCACCCCCGGGGGCCAGGCCGCTGGCCCTGCCGATAGGGCCGGCGCTCCAGGTAAATTTCACCACCTACGACTGCCACGTCTTTATCATCAGCGTCGGTGCTGTGGTGCGGATGATCGCGCCGCTGCTGCAAAACAAGAAAATCGATCCGGCGGTGGTGTGTGTCGATGACGCGGGACAATGGGCCATCTGCGTGCTTTCCGGCCACGTGGGCCGCGGCAATGCTTTTACGGAGCGCGTGGCCGCGGCCTTGGGCGCGCAGTCCATTATTACCACCGCGTCCGATGTCCGCGGCACCCTGACCGTGGATATCCTCGGACGACAACTCGGCTGGACGCTCGATGATCCGGACCGCAACATCACGCGCGGCTGTGCTGCGGTGGTCAATGAGGCGCCGGTCATGTTTATCCAGGAAACGGGTGAACCGAATTGGTGGCCGGCCGATAGGCCGCTGCCGCGGGGGATTTCCTATACCCGTTCGCTGGACGCCGTGAATCCCGATCAATATGAAATATTGCTCATCGTGACCGACCGCGAACTTCGCGCCACCCATCCGCGGCACTTCGAACGGGCGGTCATCTACCGCCCGCGCAGCCTCGTGCTGGGACTGGGCTGCGACAAGGCCACGGCGCCGGCCCTGGTGGAGCGTGGGGTGCGGACGTTGCTGCAAAAACACCGGTTGAGCCTGGCCTGCGTCCGCAGCGCTGCCACGATAGATCTGAAAAAAGATGAGCCGGCTCTGGCGGCCTTGTGTGAAAAATATCGCTGGCCGCTGCAAATCTACGCCGCGCGCCAGTTGGATGCGGCCGCGGGGGTGGAAAACCCTTCCGCAACCGTCAAAAAATATGTCGGCACGCGAACCGTGGCGGAGGCGGCGGCGTTATTGGCTTCCGGTTCGCCCCGTTTACTCGTGCCCAAGCAGACCTATACCGAAGCGGGCGCCGGCCGCTCTATGACCTTGGCCGTGGCCCGCATTCCCTTTCCCGAACGCGAGGTGTGGCATGCCTAAAGGCATTCTATCCGTGGTGGGCATTGGCCCCGGCCACGATCGTCATATGACGCCGGCGGCGCTGGAAGCGATCGCGCAGGCCGACCTGGTCGTCGGGTATGGCACGTATATCCGGCTGGTGCGGCACTTGCTCAGCGGCAAGGAAATCATCCGCACCGGTATGACCGAGGAAATCGGCCGCGCCCGGACCGCCGTGGAACGGGCCCGGGCCGGCGGCCACGTGGCGTTGATCTCTTCCGGCGATGCCGGCGTTTACGGCATGGCGGCGTTGGTGTTTCAGGTGCTCCGGGAATTGGGCTGGCGTCGGGAGGCTTCGCCGGAGCTGCGCCTGATCCCCGGCATTACCGCGATCAGCTCCTGCGCCTCCCTGGTGGGCGCTCCGCTGGGACATGACTTTTGCTGCATCTCGCTGTCCGATCTGCTCACACCCTGGGCGGCCATCGCCAAACGCCTCGAAGCCGCGGCCAGCGCTGATTTCGTAATCGGTCTGTACAATCCCGCCAGCGGCCGCCGCACGCGGCAGATCGTCGCGGCGCAGGAAATCATCAAACAATATCGCGACGGCGGGACACCGGCGGCCCTCATCAAGAGCGCCTACCGCAAACAGGAACATATTGTGCTGACCGATCTCAATCATATGCTCGATTATGAAATCGGCATGTTGACCACCGTGATCATCGGCTCCAGCCACACTTTTCTGTTTGAAAATTATCTGGTCACGCCGCGGGGATACGGCAATAAATACACCTGGGATGGCCAGGTGCTGCCGGGCCAGCGGCCGGGGCGTTCGCTGGCAACTACCGCGGCGCCGGAACCGGTGGAATCCCTTTCCGGGGAGGACGAATAATGGCGCGGGTGGGCCGGCTGGCCGGCGCCATTCTGTTGGAAACGGCCAGCCGCTATTTCCTGGTCGGTGATTTGAAGGAACCGTGTGACTTCGGGCATGCCGGCTTCCAGAATCCCGGCGCCATCGAACCGCTGGTCAGGCCGTATATTGAACTGACCCCGCTGCGGCCAATTACTCTGGCGACGCCTTATCTGACGCTGCGGGCGGAAGGCGAGACTCTGGCGGAGCTGCTGGCCCGGCGCTTCCTTATTGAACGCAATGGTTCGGTCAGCGAACGGCTCTGGCGTTTGGTTTGCCGGGGCGGCGCGGACCACGATGACTTACCGCCTCATGGGCCGGCCGTCGTTGACGCGAACTGGCTCGGCGAAATTCCGCCTGGCGTATGGCAGATAGTGCGCGACGCGGTGCTCCGTTGCTCGTAAGTTGTTGGCGGGCATAACCCCCGGTTGAGGCGTCGCCCGGGAGACTTCCACCGGGGTGGAAGTCCCGCTGGTCTGTCCCGTCCCGTTTTCAGGAAAGACCATGAAAGTTTACATCATCGGCGCCGGGCCCGGTGCTCCCGGCCTGCTTACCATACGGGGCGCGGAACTGATCGCCCGCTGCCCGATCATACTCTACACCGGCTCCCTGGTTTCGCCGGAAGTTCTGCGCGGCGCCCAACCGGGCGCCCGTATCCTCGACTCCGCCGGCATGACGCTGGATGAAATCGTGGCGGTGCTCAAGGAAGCGCGCGACCTCGGCCAGGACGTGGCGCGTGTGCACACGGGTGATCCGTGCCTTTTTGGAGCCGTGGCGGAGCAAATCCGGCAGCTCGAATCGTTGGGCATCGCCTGGGAAATCGTGCCGGGGGTCTCCTCGTTCACGGCCGCGGCCGCGGCTTTGGGGAAGGAATTGACGCTGCCAGAGCTTTCCCAAACGGTGATTTTAACCCGCGCTGCCGGCCGCACGCCGATGCCGGCGACCGAGGAATTGGCTGATCTGGCCCGCCACCGCGCCACTCTCGTGCTGTTCCTGAGCATCAATCTGTTGGCGAAAATCACGCCCGCCCTGGCCGCGTCGTACGGCGAAGATTGCCCGGCGGCGGTGGTGCATCGCGC
>JAKCCC010000014.1 GCA_021838985.1 Planctomycetota bacterium | reverse complement strand
AACTCCAGCCCTCCGTAGCCGCCGATGCCGCCATCCGTAGCTGCCGATGCCCCATCGGCGCTGCGGAAACCGGCGTGCTGGAAACGGCCTAGCGTGCCCAATCTGCCATGCCCCCCGGTTTGACTTCGTACCGACATTGCACCTTGACGCGGGGCCGCGGCGGCGTAAGATGAGCCCCGGTAGGTGATCTTGATGGAGTCCTGCTCATGCGTTATGCCCCGCTCGGTCGCACCGGCTTGTCCGTAAGTAAATTCTGTCTGGGAACCATGAACTTCGGCCCCCAGACCAGCGAAGCCGACAGTTTCGCCATCATGGACCAGGCCTTAAGCCTGGGCATCAACTTCTTCGACACGGCCAACGTTTATGGTTGGAAGAAGGGCCAGGGCGTTACCGAACAAATCATTGGCCGCTGGCTGGCGCAAGGCGGCCGCCGCGAACGGATCGTGCTGGCCACCAAGGTCCACGGCGAGATGGGCGAGGCCACCTTCGACCGCGGTTTAAGCGCGCTGCATATTCGCCAGGCATGCGAGGCGAGCTTGCGGCGTCTGCAGACCGATCATATTGACCTGTACCAGATGCACCATGTCTTGCGCTCAACTCCGTTTGATGAAATCTGGCAGGCCATGGAAGTGCTGGTGCAACAGGGCAAAATCATTTACGTCGGCAGCAGCAACTTCGCCGGCTGGGATATCGCCACGGCTAATCAGACCGCGGCACGACGGAATTTTCTCGGTCTGGTCAGCGAGCAAAGCAAGTATTCGCTGGCTTGCCGCCATATCGAGCTGGAAGTGCTTCCCTGCTGCCGGCACTACGGCGTGGGCGTTATCGTCTGGAGCCCGCTCGACGGCGGTCTGCTCGGCGGGGTACTGAATACCGGACGGGAGGGACGCCGCACCAGTGAGGCGATGCGCAAGCGAATCGCCACGCTGCGACCAACCCTGGAAAAATGGGAAGCATTCTGCCAAAAACGCGGCGAAAAACCGGCCGATGTCGCCTTGGCGTGGCTGCTGACAAACCCGGTGGTGACCAGCCCGATTATCGGACCGCGCACCATGGAACAGTTAACCGGAGCCATGCGGGCGATGGATCTGACGCTGGACGAACCGGCCCTGAAGGCACTCGACGACATCTGGCCCGGTCCCGGCGGCGAGGCGCCAAAAGCGTATGCGTGGTAGTTGCTGTGGGTGTGTCCGGATTTTGGGGCGGGAACATACTTACGGGCGGCATGGATGCCGCCGCTAAGACGTTGGGGCTCAGCGCCATCGCCGCGGGCCGGCATTCGCCAAACAATCCGGCCACACCCGTTGGTGTTACCATGAAAACGCTTCTCGCTCTGGTGGTTGGACTCTGCCTGCCGCTGATGGCTGCCGGCTGTACGCACCTGGCCGGCCAGGTGCTTTGGGCCCAGGGCGACACCCCCGTGCCCACTGCGGAGTTTACGGTCGGGCCGCCGGGTAGTCCGTTGTCAACGAACCATCACCATGTCAACGCCGAGGGCCGGTTTGATTTCTGGATCAGTCCGCTGGATACGAGCGATTTATGGGTATGGTCGGGGTTGGGCGATCCGGCTTTGAATGCCATGCACATCGACGCGCGGACGGTAGGCGATCACATGCGGGTCATTCTTCCGGCCCCAATGCCCACGGCGCCGCTGACGAAGTAAAGGGAAAAAGTAAAAAACATAAGGCAGCGACTCCGCGACTCCGCCGCGAAGGAAAAAGTGTCCCTCATCCTTCGTCCTTCGTCCTTTAGGCTTCAGGGCTTGGAAGCCGCCGGGGACGTGGCCGTCGTGGTCGGCCCAACTACCGCGGCTAATAACTTTTTTTGCTGGCTGGTCAGTTTCGCATAATACCAGCCGGCCACGGCACGAATACCGGGGCCACGTCCATACCCCTGCAAGACCATGCGGCGTAGCACGGGGCGGGCGGCAGGAACGCCTTCGCTGGCCAAAATCAGGGCCGCGAATTGACCGATGCGCTGGTCCGGGTTGGCTTGCAGCTGCGTCCAGTGCGGCGTCACGAGGGGGGCGAAATTATTTTTATAGCTGCGCAACATGCCCGCCAGCGCCGCCTCCACCACGCCGCGATTGGCGGAACGCAGACATTTCGCCAGCCCCGCCCGGTCGGCCGCCGAATCACCATTGGCCAGCAGCGTGGCCGCCGCCACCGCCCGCAGATAGTCCATCCCGCGGTGGCCGTCAACAATAGTGGAATACTCCACCAGTTGCATCAGCAGGCGCCGTCGATGCGGAACCTTCGCGTGTCGGCAATACAGCAGGAGCCAATTCAGGAAAATCGGCTGGCCCTGCTGAATAAGTTTCATCATCGGCTGCAGCGCGTCGTGTCGTTGCACCACGGCCTGCGCGGCCGCCGCCACACCCGATAACAAGGGTGAGTGCGTGTGCGCCAGGGGCGCGACATCGTCGCCGGTGAGTTGCCGGCCAAATTGGATCGCCAAAAATCCCAATTCAATTCGCGGCACTTCTCCGTGCGCATGGGCAATCATCTGCGCCAGCAGGGCCGGGGCGGATTTATCATGCAGCCGCAAAAGCGTTCTGGCCGCCTGGCGCCGGGTGCCGGAGGAAGCGTGCACATTGGCGGCGATCCGGCGCACCCAGGGCAACGCCACGGTGATTTTCTGTGCCGCGACGCGCGCCAGCAGCGCCCGCCGCAGGTGCTGCCAACGTGGTGAACGCGAAGCCGCCAGGCGGTTCAGCACCGCCAGCGCGGGTGGCTGAAGCTTGGCGTCGTGCAGTTGCAGGGCGCTTAAGGCGGCATACCCCCGCACCGAAGGGCTGGCGCTGGCCAGCAGATCCCGAATGATCTCCGCGGCCAAGCGCGTTTGGCTGGAAGATGCCGAATCACGATTCGCCAGCTCCGCCGCGGCCATCAGGCGCTGCGCCGGCTCCGGGGCCAGGCGGGCAATTTGCACCAGTTGGAGATTGGTCAGATGGCCATACTCAATCAGCAGCGCCAGCGACGGGGTAAGGAGCTTAGGCGCCGCAATCGCCAGGAGCTGCCGCACGTGAATCAGGTGTGGATTTCCGCTGACATAGCTGGCGTCAAGCAGTCCGGTAAGCTGCAGCTCCGGGTGGGAAGTACGGCTGGCCCGGAGGTAATAGGCGGCCAAGGCCGGATCACGCGTGGTGCGCAAGGATCCCAGCACCAGGGCGCCGGGAAGAGTAGGCGCCAAGCCCAGGCGGAACAGCTTTTCGATGGTTGGCAACACGCGCGGGCGCGCCGGCGCGGCAGCCCGGGTAGCGCTGGGAGGGGTTCGTCCGCCTGCCGCCGGCGCGGACGTCCCGACCCGCGGCGCTGCAGGCGTTACGGCGGGGATCACGACCCGCCCTACCGGCGCGGCGGCCCGCGTCGGAGCCGCCGACAGGCGGCTCACCGACAACGCCGTGAGTGCCGCCAGTGGTCCCGCCACGGTCCAACATCGGTGAAAGTGCTTCTTCATAAACCCCTCATGCCATTGCTCTGAGCCGCATCGCTGAGGCGCCCAGATCCGCCGCGGGCGCCCGCGGATAATCAAAATGGCGACAGCCTCGTAGACAGCCCCCCGTCGAAGAGTCGCCTTTGGAGACCTTGTGGGGGGAGGTTAACTCGCGTGTATTAGTGTCCCTTCGTGGTTCATTACACCGTCCCGAATCGGGGCGCCGGGTTACGGGGGTAGCCCCCAGCGATTTTCAGGCCACCCGTGCCGCTCATTTTGGCACGGCGTTTACGTTACGTCCAGCTTGGGTTATCGTGGCGGCGGCGACCATCGGGCTGCATCAGGCGGCAGGCTTGGTATGACGAAACATGGGAGATTCCGGGATGAGCGTAGCACCCGCCGCTGACAGGTTGGTCCCGGCGGCACCCACACGCGGGGCGACATCCTACTGGCAATGGGTTTTGGCGCGGGTGCTGCGACCTGCGCTGGTGAAGGTGGCGGCCGGCTATGTGGTGCTGTTGATGGCGCTGGCGGTGTTTGTTCCCTTCCTCGCCAATTCGCATCCGTTTACGATTGTGCTGGCGGCTCATGCCGGCCGGCCGGCGGTGCGGGAATTCCCACTCTGGCGTGATTTGACCAATGTGGACTGGGCCTGGCTTATCGGTGGAACCGCCCTGCTGGTCTACGCCCTGCTGCACTGGCACACCCGCGACGAGCCAAGTTTGCTGCGGCGCCGACGGCGGCGCCTGACCTGGTTTTTAAGCCTGGCCGCGCTCGCTGTCATCAGCGCCAGTCTGACCGCGATCTTTCACCACAACGTACTGGATGCCCGTGACTATCGGGCCATGATCCGCCATCATGAAGCCAGCGGCGCCTGGTTCGCCCCTATTCCCTGGGGCTACGCCGAGATGGAGCCTTTGCAGCGGAATTTAACCAACCAGCTTCCCAGCAGCCGCCATTGGCTGGGTACCGACAGCGAGGGGCGTGATGAGCTGGCCAGACTGCTCTGGTCCGCCCGGGTGGCGATGGAAATCGGCTTTGTCAGCCAAGTGGTGGCGATTACCCTGGGCCTGCTTTTCGGTGCTCCCATGGGGTATTTTGTTGGCGTGGTGGATATTCTGGGCATGCGGGTGCTGGAGATCGTCGAATCCATTCCCACCTTCTTCCTGATTTTAACTTTCATCGCCATTTATGGGCGTAATCTTCTGGTAATTATGCTGATTATCGGGGCCACCAGTTGGACCGGTATTGCCCGTTTTATCCGGGCCGAATTTCTGCGGATTCGCCAACTGGACTACGTGACCGCCGCCACCGCCGCCGGGCTGCCCTTGCGCCGCGTGCTGTTCCGGCACATGCTGCCCAACGGCATCACGCCGATCATCATTTCGGCCAGTTTCGGGATAGCCGGTGCGATTATGAGCGAGTCCGGCCTAAGTTTTCTGGGGGTGGGTGTGCCCCCGCCAACGCCGTCCTGGGGCGAGATGCTTAATGCCGCCGGCCAGCCGGGCGTGATGTTCCGCTGGTGGCAGGCCTTGGGACCGGGCGGCCTGCTGTTTCTGACGGTGCTGGCCTTCAACCTGATCGGCCAAAGTCTGCGTGACGCCATCAATCCACAATAAGTGGGCCGCTGAGGGTAGCCGGATTTTGGGGCGGGGACATACCCACGGGCGGCATGAATGCCGCCGCTAAGACGGTTGGGGGCTTGGGGCTATCGCTGCTGGCCGGCGTTTTCCCCAAAATCCGGCCACACCCCGGCCGCTTCCTTGACAGCATGGCGACCTGAAGCGTACTATCAGCGCTTAATGGCTGGGGGCGTAGCTCAATTGGTTAGAGCATCGGATTGTCGATCCGAAGGTTGCGGGTTCGATCCCCGTCGCCCTCGTTCGGTAAAATCACCTATAACCATGTGGCTTTCACAATGTTCATACGGGCCTTATTCGCCTTGACCTGACATGGCGACAACTCCATCAGGCTCCATGGAATTTTTAGGTTTTATACCCCCACGCGCCCAGCTGCGCGCTAAGACAGAACCGGTGTTTTCAGCCAGCGCGCTCGCGGCGTGCACGGACAGGGGAACCGGCAGGTTATCTGTTCCGATTTTCAGCGCCCCGGCGGCTTAGAATATTCTTGGAATCTTCGCGGTGCGGTGCGGCAGGTTTCGCATCCATAGCGCCAACTCGCCGCGTGGCAATTCGTGGTTGGCCCGGCCAGCCATCAAGCGTTGCACGTTGCGGCCCATGGATTCGGTCAGCCGCTCGCCCGGAAAGCCCGACCGCCGCAACGCGCGGCCATCCGCGGCGCGCAGCTCGGCGTAAAGCTTCTCCGCTTCCCGTTTTTCACCAGGACGGTCAACGCAGGTGGGTTGGAACGTCGCAGGATTCACCCGCTTTTTCTCTTCGTGGCCGGCGGCTTCCGCCGCAGCTCCAGCCGAAAATACTTTGCCAATTTTTCAATGCTCGTCAGATCAAGGCCCCGCTTACCGGAAAGGAAGCGGCTGATCCCGGAATGGTGAATGCCGGTTTCAGCCGCCACTTTAGATTGCAACTCGCCGCTTTGCCGGATGAATGTTTTTAGTTGTTCGCCGATGCTCACGTCCGATATCCTAATCCGGCTGCACCGGAACCGAAAAGAATCTCACGCGAAGGCGCGAAGGTGTAGTCAGCACCGTATGATAATGGGGTGGTTGGTGCACGTTCGGCGCCAAACCACCGGGTTATCACCCGGCGCCCCCCAGGTCTTTTCGCTGCTTCGCGTAAGCCCGAAACTTCTCCGCACGGCGCGGAGAAGTTACACGTTCAGAATCTAATCAAGTGACTTGCCTTATGTCAAGTCTCTTGGCGCGGAATTTTCATCTCGCCTTGTCGAGTCGCCCGCTTCGGCGACCGGTTGCCTTTCGGTGTCGCCATTCGCCGGCGGCGCATATCCCCGCGCCCGCAAACCAGAGATTTATCACTTAACAAAGCACTACGCTTTTCCGAGCAACTGCCGCTTCTTTCGCAAAAATTTCAGATGATGCTCGAGATGTTCCACCATCCCTTGAACCAGCTGTTCCAGGGTCACGCGGCCGCGCTGGTTGTGCGTGCCGGCGCGGCGGAAAGCCTCATCCGGCAGCGCTTGCAGAATTCGGCCCGTCAGCAGGCGATTCTTCTGGAAAATATCCGCCGCCATCAGCACATCCAATTGGCCGTAGAATAGATTCCGGGCGAAGGCGCTTTCGTCAAATCCGATTAACACGGGGTTGTCTTCCGCGATCACGCGCTTCATGCGGTCGGAGGCGATCAGATCGCTGTCCATCAGATGCAATACAATCTGCCGGATGCTCCAGGTATTGGCGATGGGAAAGGCGTCGAGGTCCGTTGGGGTAAGGTCGTTGATAGCCGCCGCCGGGCGTGCCGCCCCGCGAAGATACTCATCGATCATAGTCCGATCCATGCTACAATCCTTCAAAATATTTGCGCCATGCGAAGATTTTTTTCGTCATCAGAACAGCAGGTTCGGCGGCGGACCGCTACCCCCGGCAAGCCGGGGGCTATGTGTTTGGTTGCGGCTTCGCCGCGCTGGGGCATTCGCCTTATTCTGGCGCCCTATGGCCAAACCTTGCGCAATTCCAGGCCCGGCGATTGGTCCAAATCCACCCGCTGATTCGTATTACCATCTCCGTGCTTCTTCGCGCCGCGCGAAGATTCCGGTTTGGCGTAAAGATGCGGGTCGACCGACGGACCTCCACCCCCGGCAAGTCCACCGAGGCGGATCCGCCTCCGTGCGGACCGGGGGCTATATATGTTGTTGCCCGTCGGCGGCGTCGACTACCCGTAGCCGCCGAACCACCCCGGCAAGGTCTCCAAAGGCGACTCCTCGATCCGCCGCCGTGCGGACCGGGGGCTATCTATATTGCTGCGGCTCCGCCGCGTTGGGATACAATACCGCCGCGCGACAATGTTGTAAAAATCGGCCGGCGCGGGAATAGCCAACATGGACACCGTCACGGACCCCGCCTTGCCCTGGGAGGCGCTGCGGAACACGGAAGACCCCATTCCGTGGCCGGCGCTGCGCCAGTTCAGCCAGGCCCTGGCGATGACCCCGGCGCTTCTGCCGAAGCTGCGGGAGCTGCTCGAGCAGGGCCTGCAAGACCCATACGAAGAAGGCCGATTCATCTGCCTTTACGTTCCGGCGATTATTGCCATGGCCGCGCCCGGCCTTCCCGAACCAGCCCGTAAACAGGCGGCGGAATTTTTTCTCGACCATCTGGCCTCCTTCAATGCTGACGATGGCGGTGACGACGACGATGAGAGCGACAGCGTGACCGACGTGCTCTCGGATGTCTTCGTCGCGGCCTGCGGCACCCTGGGGCCCCAGGTGGTTCTGCCGGCGGTCCTGGAGCGTATGCCGGTAAATTACAAGCCCTTGGATTTTTCCATAAGCCTGTGGCGGTTGACGCGATTGGCTGGCGAGACCATGAATCTGCCGTTGCGCCAGCAAGTTGTCGATTTTTGCACCAAGGCGCTGCATGCGGCTCAAGACGGCCGGGTCCAGGCGGACAACGTGAATATGGCTGCGTGGACGCTCGCCCATATGAAGCACCAGGCTTCGCTGCCACTTCTTAAAGACCTCGCGGAACAGACCGGTTCCGAAGAGTTTCAAGAGGCCGCCGCCTGTCTTGCCGGCCAATCGACCGACGATCATTTGCATCCGTGGGAAGAGCCGGTCAAAGATTGGTTCACGGAATACTTCGATGTGGTCCAAGCACGCTACCTTCCACCTGCTGGGGAGCAACTCGACGCGGACTCGGAGGAGGAACCCGACGATGACCGCGATGACGAAGCCGCTTCCATCGTGGCGGAACGCCGCGCCAATGAATTAGCGCGGCGCTTTGACGATTCGCCGGTGGCCAAAACGCTGCCTAAGGCGATGTACGAACACGCGGGTTTTGCCGCGTATTGTCTGTTGACCTATGCGTGGGATTACGAGGGCTGCGGCCCGGAGCAACTCAGCGAGCCGGTCCTGCGCGAGGTGCTGCTGGAGGTGTTTCCGCGTAAGATCTCGGCCGAAGCTGATTTTTTTAAATGCGTTGTACCCATCAGCCAGGCCTTTCTGAGCTGGTTGGAGGAGGAGGGCATCCTGCCCGTCGGCAAGCGGCTCGCCCAAGTAATCGCCGGCTGGGGGCCGGAAATTACCACCCGTGCCGCCGATCCCAACCGGTGGGGCATGGCGAAAGGATTCACCATGCTGGCCAAGTCGCGCGGCGTGGATACCTCCGATCAGCATGCCGTTAGTCGCTTCGCGCTGGAGCAGAGCCTCGCCCAAATCGCGTCGTACAAAAAGAAGTCCCTCCCCGAAGCGAGTGATACGCCGCCCGCCCCGGGGGCAGGCTCGAAGCCTTTCGTCAATGCGACTCCCAAGACCGGCCGCAATGATCCGTGCCCCTGTGGCAGCGGCAAGAAATATAAGAAATGTTGTGGCCGGTAGACGCCGCCAGTTCGCCGCGGCCGGTCGTGCGGTGCGCGCCCGCGGCGCCGGGTGATATTCCAGTGGCGATTCCCCGTCGCCAACGAAGCACCGCGCTACCATGTCGCTACGAGAAAACTTTAAGGTGAGCCGCCCATGGCGACCGGTGCTCGAGGTCGGTTTCGACGACTGGCCTTGTCGCCCCGTCGCCCTGTGTAGAGCCGTGGCCCTGTGTAGAGCCGCCGCCCTGTGTAGAGCCGTCGCCCTGTGCAGAGCCGTCGCCCTCGACGGCTGCTTGAGGTCGGCTCCGAGGGCTGGCTGTGTCGGGGCTATTGGGCGTAGCTGTACAGATAGTCGTTCGGGGTCAGGTTGGCCGAGTGATACTGTGGGCCGAAGCTGTAGAAATAAGGCACGTGGGAATCCTGCAGGGGGTCATACGCTGAGTGGCCGTCGATTTGCGTCCCCACCTGCACTTCCGTTCCTGTGAAGGTGAAATTATCGCTCCCGCTGGGGGAGGCGTCGTTGGGGTAGAACGTGGGGTACCCCGCGGATGGGTTCGAAGGCGGTGGCGGCACGTATTGGACCGGTGCACCCCAGGCGTCTAGGATCTCGGCGATGCAGGGCATTGTGTGGCTACCGCCGCCCGGCGGCGCCATCAGGCCCGAGACTACCATGGTTGATGGCAACTGCGTCAGCACGTCCGGGCGCTGTTGCCAGTTGGACCCCGTCTGGTACGCGTGCATCTCCTGATAGCCTTGCAGAAACGCCCCCATATTGGCCGGGGTTTGGCCGGTTTTATGCTGATACCACACCAGCGCCGCCTGGAGATTTTTCAGTTCCGTTCGGGTCAGCGCCGCCTGCGAGCTGGAACGCACCTGCTGGCCCACCGCCAGCACAATGCTGATGAGAATCACCAGAACCAGAATGACCACCAGCATTTCCACCAGGGTAAAGCCGTTGCGCCCACGCGGTGCGGCCTGCGACCGCAAGGTTGGCATGGTGGCTGGCCCCCATTTTTCCGCCGCGTTAAGCGCTTTCGCAGGCATCATCGGGTGGGTCTCCGCTTGGCCTAATCCATTATACTGGCCAAATCAGCGGGGGGACAGGGGCTGGCTCGGATGGGGCGCCCGTCCTGAAAATCGCCGCGTCGCGCCCCCGTTCATAGCCCGGAGGCCGCCGCGGGCGGCTAAACTGTAGCGACGGGTCTCGCTTGATTTCAGACACCCCGAACCCCGCGCTAACGCTTAGGGCTATGAACATTTTCAGTAACCGTTCACGGGCCATGGCGGTTCGCCCGCGGCCGTGTAACGGGCGTAGCCACGACGGCCGCGGGATTGCGATCCACGCGGCTGCCAAATGTGTTCCTCTGTATCACAATCCTTCAAAATCTTTGCGCCAGGCGGAGATTTTTGTTCGTCATCAGGCCAGCATGTTCGGCGGCGGACCGCTACCCCCGGCAAGGTTGTAATGAGGCTGGCCACAAGGGTGGTGGTGGCGACGAAACGGTGTGCGACGTTGTCGACCCTAACCCCGAATCCCTCCAGGGTCCGCACCCCGAGAAGATTCCGATCGCCCGGCTGGGCAAAGACCACTTCATCGGTGGTTTTGAAGCCTTCTGCACGCAGGATCGCGTAGCCCACTTCACGCTCGATCAACTGCTTCGTCGCCGTCTGGAAGGTGCGCTTGCGGCGCGCCGGGATTCCGATGCGATTGAGCACTTCCGTTGGCAGTCAGGTGAGTTCGGCGCCGGTATCAACCAGCACTTCAATGGCCGGTGTTACCAGGTTTTCCCGCTGCGGATTGCAAGCGACGATATTGACCTTAAACAGGCGCATTGCTTTGTCACCGCTTAATTTTCGGGTGTCGCGTCCACCGCCGTTCACCGGGTCGCCGCGGGCGACTCGGTACGGCGACCCGAAGGCCGGTGCTGCGGGTTCGGTGGCGAGTCTGAGGCTCTTTCTCCCACCCGAAGTTTATCGTTTGACAACGCACTCATAGGCTATTTCTTGGGAGCGGCGGCGGTTTTGGCGTTAAAGCCGCCATATTTCTTCTGGAACCGCTCGACACGACCGGCCGTATCGACGAACTTCTGCTTTCCGGTATAGAAAGGATGGCACACGCCGCAGATTTCCGCCTCAATATGCCGCAGGGATGAGCCGGTTTCAAACGTATTGCCGCAGGCGCAACGCACTTTGATGTAATTGTAGGTGGGATGAATTTTGTCTTTCATGGTCGAGCCTCCAAGTTGTGCTACCACGCGTTAAACTCTCCGCACAGTGCGAAGATTTCCGGTGGGCCGCGCCAGGCGTTACGCCCACCTATCTTTTATAGCTTCGTGTCGCAGTTTAGTCGCCGCGGCCACGGTTTGGGTTGAGTCCCGTGGGCGGCGCCGGGAAATCGACGTTCTCCACCGCAGCCATTCCGCGTTCCTACGTAGCGGCGTCCGGACTCGAACCGGAGACCTTGGGCTTATGAATCCCGCGCTCTACCAACTGAGCTACGCCGCCGCATGACTAATAGCGTAGTTTAGCATCTTTGGCGGCTTTCTGGCAAACGCCGCGTTACGCCCACTGCGGTTTGGGTTGGAGCGCCGCCGGCAGGGTGCGCTGCCGCTGGGCCTGTTGGACGACCTGGGCTAAATTCTCCGTGGCGCTCCACGGAGCGGGGCGAATATTCCACGCCGCCTGTTCGTAGACGTTGAAAATGAATTCGGTCACACGGGCGATCCGTGAAAAATCGGTCAGCGGCGTCGCCCCCTCCCGCACCGCCTCGGCGAAACTGTTGTAAACGGGTGAAACACCCTCGAAATCCCTGGTATTATCCGGAAAATCCAGCACCGGTTGACCGTCCGGGAAAAGATAGCCCGCACCGTTCCACATGGCCCGGCCCTTGGCTCCGATGATCTCGATCAAGTGGCGCTCCACCCGGCTGCAGGTCGTGGCGAACGCAATGAGCCGCGGTGATCCCGGCGCCGTCAATTTTCCGGTGATGAACGCGGCGTCTTCCATCTCCAGGGCGGACGTGGCATGGAATCGATACAGGCCAACCTGCAGATCGGCAACGCCCGCGACGGCCGGCTCTCGGCCCGGCGCCGCCAGGATAAGGGTTTGCGTGAGGTAATGAATCGCCTGGTTGTACATGACGCCATCCAGATTCCAGGCGCCGTTAAACATCTTTTTTCCCGACCATCTGGCCCGGTTGTAATAGGAATCTTCGCGCCACCACAGACTGGAAAGAAACACTTCCCGGATCGGCCCGATGGCGCCTTCGTTCAGCTTGCGGCGCAGGTCCAGCATGGAATTCCGGCCCACGTGCTGCATATGCACCGCGCCCACCTTACCGGCCTGGTCGCGGGCCTGAATCATGGCCCGGCAATCATCCGGATGCGTGGCCATGGGTTTTTCGACCAGTACGTGCTTGCCTGCCGCAAAGGCGGCCACGGTGATCTCCCGGTGCAGAAAATGCGGCGCCGCGATGACCACGGCCTCGACCGACGCATCCGCCAACAGTTGGCGATAATCGCTGTATAGTTTTCCCCCGGCTGATGTTAACCGTTCGGCGTGCGGGCGCACCGCCGGGTCATCCAGCCGATTATCGCCGCCGGCGACGAGGCGAAAGTTGGGATTCTTTTGAAGCTCGCTGATGTGCAACGGCCCGATGCCGCCACCGATGCCGATCAGCCCCATGCGGATAGGCTCCTTCACCGAGCCTACCGGCGCTGCTTTTTCCGCCGTGACGATTTGGCCTGGCGCCCAAGGCGCCAGCCGCGGCGCCGCCGGCGTGGCTTTTTTCGTGGACTTGCCGACCTTTTCTTTGCCCATACGTGCTTTTCCTGTGCTAGATCCGGGCCGTGGTAACGCTTGGCAGGCCGGCCCGCCGCTCCCTGGTCACTGGCCAGTGTTAACGCTTTGCAGAAGTTCCCTGGCGGCCTGGCAGGCAATGTAGAACGATTCCGCCGCCGGCATCTTGGCATACGTCGCGTTGGCCGCTCCGGAGGTTCCGGTGGCCAGGACCGCCGCGGAATGCTGCAAATGTGGCTCCACGGTCAACGGACCCGTCCAGCCACGGCGCACGGCATCAACCAGGATTTTCTTAACCGCCCCCTGGCCCTGCCCCACCGGCACATGGTACAAGGTCTGGTCGTCCGCCCAGACACTGTCCTTCAGATGGAACGCATCGGTGACATCGCGCAGCTTGAGCCAGTTTTCCCACACGTTTTCGCGAGCGACGTTGTAGTTATCAAAGTCGAAAATCAGGCGCACCACGCCGTCGGCGCCGTCGCGGAACGTCCTGGCCAGCAACTCCATTTCTCCGCATTTTTCGCCGAAAATACCCATTTCATTTTCGATATACAACGTCAGCCGCAACTTGGCCGCAAGTCGCTTAAGCTGCCCGAGCCGGTCCAGCGCTTCCCGGCGAAACTCCTGCTGCGGAAGCTCAGCCT
>JAKCCC010000013.1 GCA_021838985.1 Planctomycetota bacterium | reverse complement strand
CTTTTCGAGAATTTCCGCATCGGCATCCTGCAACTGCCGCATGGCCTCCAGGGCCTGGTCACCGTACGCCAGAATGAAATCAAATATCTGGTCGTAGGCAAAAAGGCTTTCCGGGGTTGGAAATTCCTGTCCGTCGTATTGGCCGTAGTTGTACCGCACCAACGCACCTTACCTGCCCACGCACGGTCTTATCTCTTTATGGTAGGTCGCGCCGCCCTCTAAAGGCAATATTTCCGCCACGGGATTATGGGTATGCCATTTTTCCGCGCGGGTTGCAGGGCCGGTCGGTCAGCCGCCTCAGGAGGCTTCTCCCTGCCGCCATAGGCGACTCACCTCCCCTCCGGGGACCTGCGCCGTCTCCTGGCAGACTGGAAAGTCTGCACCAGAAGACGTAAGCCGTGCCCAAAGACGCCGGCTCCAGCCCGGAAAAATTGTCACGTCCCGGATTATCATCCGGTGCGATGGGCTTAGCGTTTGCTGAACTGGAAGGCCCGGCGGGCGCCGCGCAGACCGTATTTCTTGCGTTCTTTCATGCGGCTGTCGCGCGTCAGAAAACCGGCGTCCTGCAAGGGTTTGCGCAAGGCGGGATCCAACGACGACAGCGCCCGACCCAAGCCCTGGGCGATGGCCCCGGCCTGGCCCGTGCAGCCGCCACCGTGCACATTGACTCTGATGTCTATCTTTCCGGTTAAATTAGCGATAGCGATCGGGCCTTGGACCTGGTTGCGGTCGCGGCGCTCCCGGAAAAACTCCTCTACCTTGCGTTGGTTTATCAGAAAAGTGCCTTGGCCGGGAGCCAGGCGAACTCTGGCCACGGAACTTTTCCGCCGCCCGGTGCCCCAGAAAAAGTTGCGTGCCCCTGCGGCCGAAACCGGCGCGGGCGCCGTTCTGGTGGGCTCTGCCGCCGCCGAGACTGGTTCGGTTACAGTGGCGGCGACCGGAGCAATCGGCGCCGGGGGTGGCGCATCCGCCGGCGGCGTAGCCGCAGGCGTTTCTACCGCGGAAACTGCAGAAGCGGTAATAATTTCAGTCATGAAAGATCTCACTCTGGTTAGCCGAGTTCCAAGGGCTGGGGCTTCTGGGCGGCGTGTTCGTGCTGGGCCTCCCGGAAACACTTAAGCTTACTGAGCATTTTTTCACCCATTTTCGTTTTGGGCAACATTCGGCGGACGGCCATCCGAAACACCGTATCTGGATGCTGCTGGAGCATGTCCCGCAACGGCTTAACCCGCCGACCCCCGGGATAATACGTATAGTACTCGTACTGGCGCTGGGCCAGTTTGCGACCGCTCACGCGGATCTTGGAGGTGTTGATGACCACAATGTAGTCACCGACATCCACCGTCGGCGTATAGATGGGTTTATGTTTTCCCATCAGTCGAACGGCCACGGCGCTGGCCAGCCGGCCCAAGGTTTTGTTCGTCGCATCCACCAGATACCAACGGTTGTCCGTGTGGCCCACCCGCGCCAGCGTGGTATGACCCGCGGTGTCTTTCACGCGGCGGAGCGTTTTTACAACGGTTGTACTCATGCCTTTAAGCCTGCTTCTTTTCGCCCGGTTGCCTGGCACCACCGCGTAGCGCTGCCCCTGGGCGCGACGCCCGCCGGTGGCCGACAAAACGAATGATTATAAAAACCTGCCACCGGCTGTCAAACGCGCGGGACAGGCGCGGGGGGGGCCGTTTTAGGTTCGCACTGGTAGCCCCGTGGCGAAAGCCCGGGGCGAGGGCGATCCGGAAAACACGGTTACACCCGGCGATAGCGCCCTATATAAAACAGGCCCAGGGCCAGCAGCAGGCCGCCCCACCAGACGCCACTGTGCAGGCCCGCCAGCTGCACCGGATGCGCCGCCGGCGCGAACCAGTTGTAAATTCCCGCGGCGAGAATCAGGACGCCGTAGATTGCCAACAAAACGCCGATGAGAAACCAGATGCGATTAACGTGCTGTTTCACGATTTCACCAAAAGATAATATTCAGCACCACCAGGCCCGCAAAAATAAGGGCGGCCCAGAAAATCGGACGATGCAGCAACGGATAACCGCGCTCCGAAGGAATCTCGGTATGTCCCCAGACCAGCCCCTGCAACTGGACCGCGGCGGCCGGCCGGGTGGCCAGGCTGACCAGCACCGTCACGGCCACGCCGATCAGAAAACACCAGAGCGCCCGGAACATATCCTCGGCCATAGGCTTGGCCTGGGGGGATAGGGCGATGTACTTCAACGCCGCCGGATCAAATTTTACCCACAGGTACATCGCAATGGAGGAGGTGGTTCCGGCGAGCAATCCCCAGAATCCGCCGGCTCGCGTGGCCCGTTTCCACAGCATGCCCAGCACCACCGTGCCAAACAGCGGCGCGATGAAAAAGCTGAACAAAGCCTGCACGTAGTCCATAATGCTCTGGAAATGCATGGCCACATAAGCGGTGGCGATGCTTATCAGCACTCCCAGCACCGTACACCAGCGCCCCATCGCCACGTAGTGCGAGTCACTGGCCTGGGCCCGGATTAATGGACGGTAAATGTCGTACGTCCACACGGTGGCGAAGGCGCTGATATTGCCGGCCATGCCGGACATGAACCCGGCGATCAACGCCGTAACGCCCAGCCCCAGCAGTCCTGGTCCACAGTAGCGCACCAACATCAACGGGAGAACGTCGTTATAACTGAACAAATCCGCGCTGGCGTGCGCCTGTACGTAAGTCTGCGGATACAGCTTCATCGGCAACAAAGCCAGCCCCAGCAGCCCCGGTAAAATCACAATGAACGGCACGAACATTTTAAACGCCGCCCCAATGACGGGCGCCATCTTGGCCGAGCGCAGGTCTTTCGCCGCCATCACCCGCTGCACCACCAGAAAGTCGGTGGTCCAATAGCCCATCGACAGGATCGCCCCCAGCCCGAAGACAATGCCGATCCAATTGATGCCCATGGGATTGGTGGAAAAATGGCCCAGCGTGCTCCAGGCGTGGACGTAGGTGGCCCCATGGGCCACGTTGTGCTCAATCCTGCGGACCATGCCGCTCCAGCCGCCCGCCTGATAAAGTCCCAATATGGGCACGAGCAGCGCCCCGAGCCAGATCAGCATGAATTGCAATACTTCATTGAAAATCGCGGAAAGCAAACCCCCAAATCCCACGTACAAGGCCACCGTCAGCGAGGAAACCCAGATGCTCAGGTGCAGGTTCCATCCCAGCACCACCTGCATCACAATGGCCATCGCAAACATATTGACGCCGCTCATCAGGATCGTCATCGCCGCGAAACAGATAGCCGCCAGGGAGCGCGTATGCGGCCCGTAACGAAGCTCCAGATAGCCCGGCACCGAGTGCGTCTTGCAGACATAATAAAAGGGCATCATCACCACGCCCAGAAACAGCATCGCCGGAATCGCACCGATCCAGTACCAGTGCACCGCCAGCAGGCCGTACTGATACGCCGATCCTGCCCAGCCCAGCAGTTCCAGTGCTCCTAAATTGGCGGAAATAAAACTCAAGCCGGCAATCCAGGCGGTCATTTCCCGACCGGCCATGAAAAAGTCATGGCCCGTGTTGGCAAAGCGTTTCAGATACACGCCAATGCCGATAACGAAAAGGAAATAAATGACGATGATCGCCAGGTCCACTGGGCCCAGTGCGATCAGGCTGGCAGCCAGCGGAATGGCGGCGAATGTCCCTGGCAACGACCCCATGGAATCCTTCCTGCGCGGCGCCAACGTTGGTGGATGCCCCCCCGCGAACCGCGGTAACCGCCGGCGGGATCATTATGCCCCCATGCCGCGACGCTGTCCACCGCCCGGCCTTATCGACGGGATCGCTTGTGGAACGATTTTGTCGCTGCTATGCTCCCTTTGGTACGCTCATCTTTTGGGTCCAGACGGAGAGCCAGCCATGGCCGGGCAAAATCTGCCGCGACGGCAAAAAGTAGTGAATTATTTCAGAAAAAAACCCAAAGGCCAGTTGCTTCTGCTGCGGCGCCAGGCCGGCGAGCATATCCTGTTACGGGACGCGGATGGACCGGCCTGCTTATTTGACGGCGACCGGCAAACTTTTGATCTTCTCTGGAACCGTGTCCTCGAGGCGCTGGTCAAGGAAAGATATCTGGAGCAACGGGAAGGCGAGCACGGAGAGCGTTATTATGCCCGCGCCGACGGCGGACCGCGGAATGGAACGGAAACAGCCCAGCCTTAAGTGCTTCTCCGAGCAAGAGCTTTATCCATGCGCATGTTGTTAACCGGCCAGGTCGGTCTGGACCGGCGCATCTACCTCGACGAGGTGGAAGCCCTGGCCGCAGCGGCCGGCGAGTCGCTGAAAGTTTTTCACGTTGGACAGCGGATGTACGCCGAGGCGCCGGACGTACGCCCGGGGCGCATTCTGGACCTGCCGCTGTCCCGGCTGACCAGCCTGCGGCGGGCGGTTTTCCGCGATATTCTCGCCGAGGCGCCCCGCCATCCGAACGTGATTGTCAACTCCCACGCCACGTTTCGCTGGAAACACGGTCTGTTCGCCGCCTTTGACTTCGATCAATTGGCGCAGTTTCAGGCCGACCTGTATGTCACGCTGCTGGACAACGTGGAAGCGGTGCATCAACGGCTGGTACGGGACCATAATCTGGATCACACGCTGAAAGACCTGATGGTCTGGCGGGAAGAGGAGATTCTGGCGACCGAGCTGCTGGCCCGGGCCGACGCAGCCCATCCCGGAAAATTCTACGTTCTGGCGCGGGGCCGGCAGGCCAGCACGGCTCCCACGCTGTTTCGCCTGCTGCTGCGGCCGCACCAGCGCAAAGTGTACGTCAGTTTTCCCATGAGCCATGTCGGGGATCAGTCCCGGACGTTGGCGGAAATTCAGGCTTTTCGGGAGCACCTCCGCCGGAGCTTTATCGCGTTCGATCCCGGTGACGTGGATGAAAAAACGCTTTTGGATCGCGCCGTCGCGGCCCAGGCAAAAAATCAGCCGACCATCGTGACGCTGTTAACCGACTCCACCGCCACGCTGCGCACCGCCGATATCCTATCCATCGGCGACGACATCGATGGGCAAATCTATGCCCGTGATTTCATGATGGTGCGCCAGAGCGATATGATTATTTCGTACATTCCCGAAGGGCCGGACGGGCGACCGGGATTGTCCAGCGGGGTGGAGCGCGAACTGCAGCACGCGCACGATCATGCCCGCGAGGTGTACGTGATCTGGCGGTCCCAGGCGACGCCCAGCCCCTTTGTCACCCAGACCGCCACCCGGCTATTTGCAAGCGTGGACGAGGCGCTCGACTATTTCGCCGCCCGCGGCGATCTGTTCCAACACACTTTATTTACAAACGTCTGATCCGGCCAGTCCGCCCAACTCTCCCGCGGCACGTGATAACCGGGTACGACGGCCGAATTAGCGGGCTGACCGCGGCGCCAGCCGTTCGCCAAGCACGTCCAGGCTGCGCCAGGCTTGGCGCTTCCAGCGCCACCCATTCCAAAGTCCGCCGAGACAGATATAAAGCGTGGCGGCGGTCCACGGGCCGCGAACGCCCCACCCGGCAAACCAATGCATCATGGCCCCCCCGCCGACCACGCAGATGCTCCAGGCCAAACCCATGGTGACCAGGCTGGGAACCAGCGTATCGCCGGCGCTGCGCAGAGCGCTAATGTAAACCACGTTCATGGCATCAAAGATTTGAAACACGGCGGCGAACACCAACATCTGCACGACAAGGTTAATCTCCCCGGGTCCGGCGACCAGCAGGCCCGCCAGCGGGCGACCGAACAGCCAAAAGGCCAACCCGCATAGCCCCATCCACATCAGGCTTAAGCGAAAACCCCACCCCACCGCCTCGCACGCTCCGGCGATGTCGCCCCCACCAATGCGCTGCCCCACCAGCGCCCCGACGGCTAAACCCAGGCCCACCGCCGGCATAAAGGAAAGCGTTAGATAGCGCATGACCGCGCTCTGGGCCTCGGCGGCGGCCGAACCAAAATGATCAACCCAGGCAACGGTGAAAATAGTCCAGCAGAGGATATCATCGGCAAAAAGGACCCCAGCGGGCGCGCCAATACGCAGCAGTTTCCAGAGCCGACCGGAATCGGGCCGCCAGAGACCGCGCCCCGCATAACGACGCCGGTAGGCCGGTGAACCAAAAACCACCAGCAGAACCGCCAGGCTCCCTGCGGAACCGGCCACCGTGGCCAACGCCGCCCCCAGCAGATTCAACCGCGGGCAGCCCAGGTTGCCGAAAATGAGCAACCAATCCAACAGCAGGTTAAGAGCGTTGCCGATCAGGCCGGCGGTGAATTGATGCACGGGCTTGTGCAGACCGAGGAAAAAATTGCCCAGAGCGGTGGCGGCCACATTCAAGGGCGCCGCCCAAAGCATGTACGACGCAAACAAGGTCTCGGAGGTCAGCAGGGGTGGGGTATGACCGGACAGTTGAAACAATGGATGCAGCGCTAAGATCAGCGGCCAAAAGATAAGACCGGATAACGCGGCTATCCACAGGCCCTGCCAGGCGTAGCGGGCGGGTTCGTCCTCCAGTTGGCGGCCGGTCGCCTGGGAGGCCAGCGTACTGACCACTCCGACCAGGCCATTGAAAAAAGCCAGTGGTACGAACGCGGTAATACCGCCGTTGAAGGTGGCGGCTAAATTCACGCTCCCACCAATGCCGTGCCGGTCCAACAACGAAACCATCCAGCCATCGACAAACTGCATACAGGTCAGGCTTAGCGTGTTCGCGACGCTGGGAACGGCCAGGCGCAGCAGGACGCCCAGGGTGGTTTGGCGCGGATCGGCGGTGAGGGTGGACATGGCATGGGGCATGAAGATACATTACCATTACATTGAGCGCTGCCGCTACCATAACGTTGAGCGCTGCCGCAGGAAAGGATTTAGGTTCGAAAATGAATGAAGAAATCATTACCTTCAATCCCGCCGCCATCGTGGTGGATGATCGGCCCACGTCGGGCGTTTCTCCATGGCGGACGGGCTTCTGGCTGTTGGCGCTGACGGGTGGAATCGGCTGCCTGATCGGCAATTTACTGCTTCGCCTTGTCTACTTGCCGCGGGCCGGCGCCGCCACGTTTGACCCGTTATCCGTCACGGGTCTGGCGCTGCATCTGCTGGGCTGCTACCTTGCCGGCGCCGCAGTCGGTCTGGCGCCGCGCCGGCCCGATGCCAATTCGCCCCGCCCCAGAACCCGCGTGGGCCTGATCCTAAGTTGGTTCGTGTTGGCATTGAACGTGTTGTTCCTGGCCGGATTGATCGCCGCCGGCGCCTTGACCCTCACGTCGATACGTTAACTAGTATGGTCGATGTCCATTCTTGTGCAAAAATTCGGCGGCACTTCCGTGGCCACCCCGGAAAAGATTCACCAGGCGGCTCGTAAGGTCATTGCCGCGCACCGTGCGGGGTATCAGGTGGTGGTGGTGGTTTCCGCCATGGGTCAGACCACCGATGAATTGATCGCCCTGGCGCGGCAGGTCTCGGCCCAGCCGCCCAAGCGTGAACTCGACCAGCTGCTGGCCACCGGAGAGCAGGTCACCATCGCCTTGCTGGCCATGGCGATTGCGGCGCAGGGCCAGGAGGCCATCAGTTTTACCGGTGGACAGATCGGGCTGGTTACCGATGACGTGCATTGCAAAGCGCGCATTCGCCGCATTGATCAGCGGCGGATCTTGAAGGAACTCCGCGCGGGGCGGGTGGTGATCGTAGCCGGTTTTCAGGGTGTTACGCCCGCGGGCGCTGTCACCACGCTGGGCCGTGGCGGCAGCAACGCCACCCTGGTGGCCCTAGGCGCGGTGTTGCACGCCCAGGCTTGTGAAAACTATACGGATGTGGACGGCATTTTCACCGCCGACCCCCGCCTGGTTCCCAACGCCCGCAAAATCGACCGCATCAGCTACGACGAGATGCTGGAACTTTCCAGCGTAGGCGCCGGTGTGCTGCAAACCCGCGCCGTGGAGTTCGCCAAGAAATATCATGTTCCCATCCACGTGCGTAACAGTGCGCACCACCGGCCGGGAACCTGGATTGTCGCGGAGACCAAAGCCATGGAAGATATCGCCGTTTCCGGGTGCGCCCTGAAAAAGGATATCACCCGGGTGACGCTCAAAGGCATTCCCGATCACCCCGGCGTGGCCGCACGGGTTTTTACCGCCGTGGCCGCGGAAAAGGTGGTGGTGGATGACATTATCCAGACGATTGCCGATGATCACACCGCCACCATCAGCTTTACGGTTGAACACGCCGATGTGGCGGACCTGCAGCCCGTGGTCAACCGACTGACGGCTCAATTGGGCGCGGTGGCCACGTATGAGACGGACCTGGCCCGGGTTTCCGCCGTCGGCGTGGGCATGAAGCAGCAAACTGGCGTGGCGGGAACCATGTTCGGCGCGCTGGCGCGGAAGAAAATCAACATTCAGAATATTTCCACCAGTGAAATTCATATCAGCTGCATCGTGGCGAAAAAAGATGGGCCGACGGCGTTGCGCGCCGTCCATGATGCTTTTGGACTCGGGAAAAAACGCCCCGGGTTGGGTTCCAGGTTTTAGCTTATAGATTTTAGCTCTCCATCCCCTATCCTCTATAACCTATAACCCCTATGACTCTGCTGCCGGTTCAATCCACCGCTTCCCTCCAACCCCCGGCCATCTCGCCGTTGCGGCTCGCGGTGCGCCGGTTTCAGACCAATCGGCTGGCGATGCTGGGGCTGATCGGCCTGCTGCTTGTCGCCGCCCTCTGCTACGGTTCACTGCCCTGGACCATGCACCTCTACAACCAGCAACATCTCTCCGCCGCGCTGACGCCGCCCAACTGGCAACATTGGATGGGCACGGACCGCCTGGGGCGGGATTTGACCGTGCGGTTTTTGCTCGGCGGCGCGATTTCCCTGGCCATTGGCCTGGCCGCGGCCGCCATTGCGGTGCTCCTCGGCGTGGGGGTGGGGCTGATCGCCGGCTACGCCGGCGGCCGGATCGACGCCGTCCTGATGAGGATCGTGGACGTGCTCTATGGCCTCCCCTACCTGTTGCTGGTTATTTTGTTACGTGTGGCCATGCTGCAGCGCGTCACCGGCTGGCTGGCCGCCGTGCATGTACCGCAACCACAAACGCTTTCCGGCGTATTGGTATTACTGGTGGGAATCGGGTCCGTAAGCTGGCTGACGATGGCCCGCGTGGTCCGTGCCCAGGTGATGAGCCTGCGCGGGCAGCCGTTCGTGGAAGCCGCCCGGGCGCTGGGTATACCGCCCGGACGAATTATGACCCGGCACCTGCTGCCCAATCTGATTGGCACGGTGGTGGTTTACGGCACGCTAGCGGTGCCCAGCGCGATTCTGGCGGAATCGTTCTTGAGCTTTTTGGGGCTGGGGGTGCGACCGCCATTGCCCACTTGGGGTAATCTGGCGGCCGCCGGGGTGGAGGCGATCAATCCTATTCATACCCAATGGTGGTTAATTCTCTGGCCGTGCGCGGGGCTTACGCTGGGTTTATTATTCCTGAATTTCATCGGCGACGGCCTGCACGATGCCCTCGATCCCCGCGTCCCTTGATCCCGTTTACCAGCCATTCAGGTGATACGTACCATGTATTATGTGGAGGTGTCAAGGAAATTGAGTCGACGCCTCAACCGGAAGCCATCACCTATACCAACCTGCGGCAAAACCTGAAACACAAACTGGCCATCGGCTACCGCGGAAAGCACTACCGCATCGTGCGCTCCAACCAGACCGAGGTGGTGCTTACCGGCCTCGCCGACTGGTAGCGCCTGTTCGAAACCATGGAGATTCTCGCCAGCCCACTGCTTCTTCAAAATCATCGGTGCCTCGGAACGCGATCTTATCCGCGGACGCGCCCTTGGCTTGAATTCGGCATTCGCTTAATGGCCACAGCCTATTACGACTGCTTTGTCAAGCGATAAATTTCCGGTTGGCGAAAGAGCCCCGGCCCGCCACCGAATCCGCAGCACCGGGCTTTAGGTCGCCCGCAACGACCCGTCCGTAGCGACTCGCCCGCGGCGACCCGGTGAATGGCTTTCGGCCGGGGTACCCGAAAGCCAAGTGGTGACCAAGCACTAAGTAGGAACGCAGAATGAATGCGGCGATTGAAACGAGGCTTCCGGATGGTCCCCGTAGCAGGTTGAAGATCCGCCCCGGTGGACACGGTCCCCGTGCCGTGGCTTTTTCGTTTGGTTTAACGGCACGCGGAGCGTGCCTACTGCTAGCGCATTCATTCTGCGTTCCTACTTAGCCCCGCCGGGGTGCCGGCTTATCCCGCCTTCCATTGCTCAATGGTGGCAATCATGCGCCGGGACGGATCGCCGGGCGCCAGTTGTTCGCGTAATAACCCGGCCGCCTGTTCCGCCGTCGGTAGGGCGTCCCAGCCTCCACTGCGGCCGCTGGCTTTCAGAGCGCCGCAGGCGGCTGCGAATAACACCGTGTCCGCCACTGACAGCCCGCGTGCGATGGCCAGGGCGTAGGCGCCGTGGTACGTATCGCCGCAACCGGTGGTGTCCACCGTGGACACCTTAAAGGCGGGTTGATGTTGCGGCGAACGCGCCGGTGAATCCGTCCACCAACAACCAGCGACGCCCGCGGTCACCACTGTGGCCGCCCGCCGTTGCCGCGCCAGTTGGGCGCAGGCGGCGCCCAGTTCGGCTTCACCCGTGCGCCACTGCGCAAATTCTTCTGGAACCACCAGGTGGTCGACGTGGTCGCAAAGCGCCACGGCCTCCGCGGAGCGACCTTCCAAGTCCAACACCACCGTCGCGCCGGCCCGCCGCGCCTTTTGCGCCAGCGCCACCGGCGCTGGATCGGCAATAAAATCCAGAAGCAGCACGCGCGTTCTGACCAGCAGTTCCTCCGGTACATCGTCCGCGGTGAGACGCCGAAAATTCCGGTTATCGTAGAAGATGGTTCGTTCGCCCGTGCTGCGATCATTGATGCAGTAACTGTGATACGGAGTGCTGGCGGAATCCGGCACCAGATGGCTTATATCCACACCCCGCGCCGCCAGGCTCCGGCGAAGGAATTGGGAAAGCTCATCCTCGCCCAAACGGGCCAGGAACGCCGCCCGCCCGCCCAGGGTCGCCACAGCGGCCATCGCTGTGCAGGCCGGTCCGCCGCCATGCCGTGCCGCCGCCAACACCGGCACTTTAACGTTGGGGCGCGGATATTTCTCCACCGTCAGTAAGTCATCGACGGCGGCGATTTCCGCGCCGAGCACATCATAATTCGTCCTGCCCATGGCGAGGTATACTCCCCAGAAGTCTTTTCGCCGCCGGCGCTCCCGGTGCCGGGCGAATCATCGGCGCCGATGTCGGCGTTCGACCGGGAACCGGCGCCGGCTTGACGACGCCAGCCAACGGAACTGAAACTGCGGGGGTGCCCTTAAGGGTTGAAGCTTCGGATTTCCCCGGCGCGCCGCCGGGGCTGGTGACGCGCCCGCCGTCGATGGGCACGCTGCTGGCGGCGTAACGCATAATCGTAGTCGTCAGGACCAGATCATCCGCCAGCGAGCGCTGCGGCGCTACGCCCGTCGCCTGCAGCCGGCCATGGTACGCCCGCACCGCTTCCTCCGCTGAAAGTTCACCCTCCGCCACATGCCGCAGCATCTCCACAAATGCCAGTTGATCTTCCGCGTGGTTAATTTTGCGACCGAACAAAGCGACACGCGCCCCATATTTTTTGGCTTCCTGGAGTAACTTGAAGGCGTCGTAGGTGGTCCCCGAGCCGCCACCTAAAATTCCGACGATCAAGGACTCATCATACCGGCACAACTCTTCCATATACCGCGGGCCGTGATAGACGATTTTCAAGAACACCGGCCGCGAGGAAGTGGGCACGCCGGCGAGCATCCGGCAAATATGGTCGTTGACGAAACCGCCGATCTGATCTTCCGGCACGCCATGCACGGAAAACGGCACATTGGGATCGAACACTTCCAGAAAATGCCGAAAGCCGCGGCTTTCCGCCTCCAGCCGAAATGCCTTGTAGGCCTGCAGCGTTTCGCGGTCGCGTTCCGGGATATTGTTGAAGGTGACCGAATACAAGCCCAGGTTCGCGCCGCGCGATCGTTCCCACGGCGAGCAGGGCGACTTGCCCGCCTGAATGTGATCCAGCGTCGGCGAAGCGAAGGGCAGCGACGGACTGACGGAATAGCGGTCACCGCGGCACAGATGGATGTCGGTGGAATCGTTGGTGCGAACCGCCGCCGTGACCGGAGAACGGTCGAAACACCTCTCCCGAATGGTTAGCAGCTCGTTGGTGGAGCAACTCATCAGCATGATATCGACCAACTCCTGCCGGATAATTCGCCGGATCTGCTCACGGTATTCGGCCAAGGTGCGATACGGAAAACCGCCAGGGGCAACCTTGCGGGCAGGACCGGGCGCGGCTATGCCCAGGGCCATGTCGGCATCTTTGGCGTCGGCAAGGATGAAGGTCTTATGAAAACGCTCCTTGGCCAGGAGCGCCAGTTTTTGATCAAGCGACTTGGGCATGAAAACTCCGTAGAGATTTTAGCGGTTGGTTTCTGGTTCCCCGTTTCTGGTCTCTGGTTTTTGGCTTTAGCTTTTCCGTTTCCAGTTCCCAGTGACTGCCCTTAAGTGTTCCCGGACCCCTAACCGCTATAACCTAAAACCTAAGCAGGAACGCGCAATGAATCCGTAGTCGGCACACTCCGATGTGCCGTCGCACCAGCGGACAAGCCACGGCACTTCGGGCTATGTCCACCGGGGCGGATCCTCGACCTGCGGCGGGAGGGGGCCATGGAGCGCCGCCGGCGATCCAATGATTCATTCTGCGTTCCTACTTAGAACCCGAAACCTCGGTTCATCGGTTCACCGCGCTAAAGGTCGCCGTAGCGACTCTCCGACACGGTGCTTGGTACGGTGCGTTCAATCCCGCTTTGCCCTTTTTCCTTTTTACGTCTGTCTTTTCCCCGCTCCCTGTTCCTAAAACCTATAACCGAACCCTAAGCCGTGGGGTACTCATTGCAAAGCAAATACCGCGGCGGCGCATCTTCTTCAATGGCGGTAAAACGTGGCAGTGGCTCATAAAAACGATTGTCGCGCGCATCATCGTTGACGCTGGAAACTTCGCCGACCAACACCGTCGGGCCGCCCGCGGCGCCATAAAAGGTGTGGTACAAACCACTGGTAAGCGTAATGCTTTCCCCCGGACCAAGCCGCACCTTGTCGCCCGCCTTAAGCGTGCGGCGTACGCCATCGCACACCACACTCACCGGCGTGTCCGCGAAGCCGCCGCGTGGATCGGAATTATATAATTCCACCACCAATTCGCCGCTCGGGCCGCGATTGATGATATCCTCGGTTTTTTGAAAGTGGAAATGGAAGGGCGTCACCTGTTTTTCCCGCACCACCATAATTTTTTCGCAGTACGGCCGGGAAGAGTCGCCGGGCAAGCCGTTGCGAATGGTAAACAGCAACAGACCACGCCGCGGGAAATCTCCCGACCCGAAATCCGTCACATCCCAACCCAGATGGTGGGTGCGTATTTCATCGCCTTCCGGCCCCAGCTCGCCCCACTGGGCTGGCGTCCAGAAGGCGAACGGCGGCAACTGGAAGCCGCAGCGCTGGAAAAAGCTTTGGGCGTCGTCAAGATAACTGTTGATTTCGGATCGTTTCATGGGTTCTCCTTGATCTCGGCCGGGAGCCGCAGTTTATAGGCCGAATCCCCAAGGTTGTGGCGGATCAATCCTTGGGTGGTCCGGTGCATTGGCACCGGGAGACCGAAGCACGCTTGCAACTGCGGCATTATAAAATATCATTCCTTCCTTGGCCATGATTGAACAGCCGCCGGCCCCGGAGCCGTCCACTGTGTTGTCCCCGTTGGTAAATGTTGAAGATCCCGCCAGTCTGGCGGTCTACCTGCGCGCCACCGGCCACCTGAACTCCGCGGCACCCATCCGCGTTCAGGTCTTGGGCGGAGGCGTATCCAATCGCGCCGTGCTGATCACCGG